>JBDRAY010000103.1:0-18102 GCA_043823295.1 Methanobacteriota archaeon
AAATCGCGACAGAAATGGTGAAGAAATCCGGGAGGGTTTTAATACTTGTAAGTACGATTGCGGGCAATAAATGCAATGTCGTTGTAGCCTCCTCGAACCCGAAAGTAAACGCGGGAGAGCTCGCCTCGAAACTTTCGAAGAAGCTTGGCGGTGGCGGCCGAGGCGACGCGAAACTCGGCGTCGGCGGCGGTAAAGCGGAAGGGGCGGAAGAAATCCTCGAGAAACTGGAAATTTAGCCTTTTTTATCCCTTATATTCTGTATAATTATACAAGATGATACCTATTGATGCAACGATACGTAAGTGGGGAAACTCCTTCGGCATAACAATACCCAAGGACGTGGCGGCGAAAGAGCATATAAAGGAAAAACAACGGGTGAAGGTTCTCATCCTAAAAGACGGTAAAAACATGCGGGAAAGCTTCGGCACGGCAAAAAAAATACTCTCAAAAACAGCGCAAGAACTGAAAGACGAGGCAAGAAAAGAGCTGTACGATGAGTGAAGCATACCTCTTCGACTCATACGCGATAATCGAAGTACTCCGCGGAAACCAAAACTACTCTAGATACTCTAAAGCGAACATAATAACAACCCAACTAAACCTTTTCGAAGTCTACTACACCCTTATACGGGAGGGCAAGGCATACGCCCAAAAATTCATAAGAAAATACGAAAAATACGCAGTACCATACAACTCAAACACAATCTGCATCGCCGCAGCCTTAAAACTCGCTCACAAAAAAAGAAAACTGTCAATGAGCGATTGCATAGGATACTCTCTAGCGCTCGAATACGGCATCAAATTCCTAACCGGAGACCAAGAATTCAAGGATATGAAAAACGTTGAGTATGTTAAGTAACGCGAAACTCGGCGAAGTCGCGGTTCAGTTGTTCGACGAGCCTGCGCTGGAATTCCTCCCGCGGCATGCGCTACTGCTTGTGCACCATCATTTTCTCGATTAATTATAGGCTGTGAAAACATAATATAATCTAGCAATGGAGAAAGAGAAGCCTCGTTTTTATGTTAGGAAGGTTGCTCAGCGCGATGAGGAGTCGGGGCCGCAGGTTGAAAGCCACGTTGAGTTCCCGGTCGGGGATGGGCCGGACGGATTCGAGCGGGCGGCCGAAGCCGCAGCAGAGGAAGCGGCCCGGCAGATTGCTGAAGAAAACGCACGAAGCGAGCGCGGCTCGAGCGCGTCTAAGGGTTCGCCCTCGAAATTCAGGGCCGGCTGGACGGGGATATTCGGGAAAAAGAAGAAAGACAATCCTGATGACAATTGAGGGGTATTTCCCTTGAGATGGTACTTAAATAAACTTTCGTTCTAGTATGTTACTCTTTAAAGATGGCTGTTAAGCAGGCTGGGGAGTATAATCCCAAGGTTTTGGAGGAGCGAGTCCTCGCGTATTGGAAGAAGGAGGGTGTTGCCGAGAAGACTCTTGAGCCCAGGTCCGGGGCGAAGCGTTTCAGCTTTCTCGAAGGCCCGCCGACTGCGAACGCGCCTCCGGCGCTACACCACGTTGAAGTCCGCGTGTTCAAGGACCTTGTGAACCGTTTCAAGTACATGCAAGGCTTTTACGTTCCAAGAAAAGCTGGCTGGGACTGCCACGGCCTGCCCGTTGAAGTTCAAATCGAAAAGGAATTAGGCCTGAAAAACAAAAAAGAGGTCCAAGAATTCGGGCTCGACAAGTTCGTGGAAAAATGCAGGAAAAGCGTATTCTCCCACATAAAAGAGTGGGACAAGCTTACTGAGCGTATGGCATACTGGATTGACCTCTCTGACCCGTACGTCACAATGGACAACGACTACATCGAAAGCGTGTGGTGGAGCCTAAAACAGATCTGGGACAAGGGCCTGCTCTATGAAGGCTACAAGGTCGTGCCGTATTGCGCCCGCTGTGGAACGCCTCTTTCAAGCCACGAGGTGGCGTTAGGATATAAAACCTTGACGGAGGAGACAGTCATCGTAAGCTTTCCGGTTAAAGACCGGGACTTCTCACTGCTCGCCTGGACGACCACACCCTGGACGCTTCTTTCAAACCTGGCACTTGCAGTGCATCCAAAAATCAAGTACGCCAAGATAAAGTATAAAGGGGAACACTTTGTTCTTGCGAAAAACCTCGCTGAAAAAAGATTCCCTGAAGCAAGTATAGTCGAGGAAATCCCTGGCAAAGACTTGGTAGGCCTTGAATACACGCCCCTTTTCAACCACTTCACCTCCAAACTCGAAAAACCTGCATGGCGGGTTATTTCGGGAGACTTCGTGACCACTGAAGAAGGAACCGGAATAGTCCACATAGCCCCCGCCTTCGGAGAAGACGACTACAACGTCGGAAAAGAAAACGACTTGCCTTTAGTAAATCCGATAAACGAGGACGGCACATTCAATGAAGAAGTCCCTGAACTTCAAGGAATGTTCGCAAAAGACGCAGACCCGAAGATAATCGAAATACTTTCCGAGCGGGGCTCGATTGTCGCAAAGTATCCTTACGAGCACGAGTACCCGTTCTGCTGGAGGTGCGACAAGCCACTGCTCTACTATGCGATGAAGTCGTGGTTCATCGAAATGACGAAGGTGAAAGATAGTCTTCTAGCCAACAACGAGAAAATAAACTGGTTTCCAGAACACATTAAAGACGGTCGGTTCGGCGATTGGCTTGTGAACGTCAAGGACTGGAGCCTGTCCAGAAACCGTTTCTGGGGTACTCCCCTTCCAATCTGGACGTGCGAGTGCGGGGAGCAGACTACGGTGGGCTCCCGGAGCGAGCTTAATGAAAAATCTGTGGGAGGCGTGCCCGACGACCTTGACTTGCACCGCCCTTACGTCGACGACGTAAAGCTTAAATGCAATTGCGGAAAGGAAATGACTCGAGTCGAATACGTAATCGACTGCTGGTATGATTCAGGCTCGGCAACTCTCAGCCAATACCACTACCCATTCGAAAACAAGGAACTTTTTGCCGAAAGCTTCCCCTACGACTTCATATGCGAGGCCACCGATCAAACAAGAGGCTGGTTTTACACCCTCCTTGCAATCTCAACGCTCTTGTTTGACGAACCCGCCTACAAGAACTGCGTCGTGGGAGGACTCCTACTAGACGACAACGGGGAGAAAATGAGCAAATCCCAAAACAACATCATCGATCCCTGGGAGCTTTTCAACACCGTCGGCGCTGACGCAGTACGGCTTCAGATGTGCGCTCAGGCACCTTGGAATGCAAGACGCTTTGGAATGGAAAGTTTGAACGAAAGTGTTCTACCCTTCCTTAGAACCCTTTGGAACTGTTATGAATTCACTACACGGTACATGAGTTTGGACGGATATGATCCTCAAAGTAAAACTGATGTTAAGCTGGATCTCGCTCTCGAAGACGAGTGGATTCTCTCTGAAGTCAACACCTTAGTTTCAGATGTCACAGATGAATTAACTCAAAACAATTATCACATTGTAGTGTCCCAGTTAAACCATTTCGTAGTCGAGAAGCTTTCACGCTGGTACATAAAACTCGTTCGTGACCGGCTGTGGCTTGAAGACGAGAATGGAAAGATGAACCCGTCAAAGCTTGCAGCCTATTCGACCTTAAGTCAAGTTTTCAATAAAGTCTCCCTCTTACTCGCACCACTCGCACCCTACATCTCAGAAGAGATTTACCTCAATCTAGGCGGAAGCGGCAAGTCAATACACTTAACCCCCTGGCCCGAAGTCGGAAAGTCAGACACAGAACTTGAAGAATCGATGGACATCGTCAGAAAAATATTCGAAGCAGGAAGCTACGTCCGGCAGAAAGCACAGATTAAACTCCGCCATCCAATAGCATCAGTTACCATTGTAGGAGATGAGAAAGTTGAAAAAGCATGTGAAAAACTCTCTCAAGTCATCGCAAAACAACTAAATGCCAAGAAAGTGGAATACACAACAGAAGTCGAAGGAACAGAATACTCCCCCATACCAAACTTCAAAATACTAGGGCCAAAATACGGCAAAGACGCTCAAAAAGTGGCCGACGCAATAAAAAAAGCGGGAAAAGAATTGAAAGAAGCCGTAGACTCTGGAAAAACCCTAAAAGTATCCGGATTCGAGATCACCCCCGAAATGGTTTCGGAAGTAAAACTAAAAGTCCCTGAAAAATACATTGCAGCAGAATTCACCCAAGCAAACTCTTCAGGAGTCGTATACATAGACACTGAAAGAGATGAGACACTCATAAACGAAGCACTTGCAAGAGACGTCATAAGAAACATCCAAGAACTTAGAAAACAAAAAAACCTTGCAGAATTAGACCGGATAAAAGTAAAAATAACAGAAACTAATGCAGTTAAATCCATGCTCAAAGACTTTGAGAAAGAGGTTTTACAGGAAGTCCGAGGCGACGCGATCACTCTCAATAAGGATGTGTCGGGTAAAACATTCACCTTCCAGGAAGAGGAAATAACAGTTAAAATCGGAAAATAGCCTTTTTATTCTAATATTGTTAAGTATTAAATTCAAAATGGGGTGAGGGGGGAAATAATCGCTTTTTCAATCAATTTCTGAACCAACCATAAAATGAAAGGCTCTAAAGGATACAGGAGAAGGACGAGAAACCTCAAGACAAAGCTTAGGGACAAGGGCAAGCTTAAGATTAGAAAGTACTTACAGGAGTTCAAGGAAAACGACCTAGTTTCCATTGTAATCAACCCAAGCTACCAGTCGATCCCGCACCCACGTTTTCAAGGCAGAACCGGGCGCGTAGTAGACAAACAGGGGCGAGCCTACTACCTTGAGATTAAGGATGGCGGAAAGAAAAAGAATATTCTTGTGACACCAGAGCATCTAACGAAGATTGAGGAAGCGAAATGAATCTTATTTCTGAGGAGCCAGTTTCACTGGCTGAGGTATTGGATATCTTAAAGAAAAAAGAAAAGCAGTATAAGGAAGAGGAGAAGGAGCTTTATTACGAGCAAAAGCGGGCTTTGGATCATGCGAAAAACTTTAATACTCTCGGAAAGAAGGATTCAGTTTCCCTTTCAAAGCAGTTGGTTGATTTGGATCTTAATCTGAATCCCGGGTGGATTGCTAAGATTGTTGATTTGGTTCCTGAGACTGTGGATGATGTTCGGGCGATTTTCGCTAAAGAGCGTTTTAAGTACGAGGAAGCGGACATTAAAAAGATTATTGGCGTGGTTGATCAATTTAGGTGAGGGGTGGTTCAATTGCAGAAAGACGATTACATCTATGTGTTAGATTATCTTCCGAAAGGTAAATCTGAGGTTCCCTCTCACAAGAGAAAACCGCTTGCACAGGCTATTGGGATCACTTATTTTTCTTTGCTTGAGGTTACTCCTCGCGAGGGTAAATCATTTGAGCCTGGCGATAAAGTGTATATCGGAGAAGGTGTGAGGGAGAAGGTTGATCACATTGAGCGGAGGATAAAATATGAGTGGCTTACTCCCACAGCCAAGTCGGAGCTTTCCCATGTTCTTTTACAGATTGTTTTGTCTGATGAGTCTAAGTTTGTGGAATTCTTCAATACAACAGGGATTATTAGTACTAGACAGCATAAGCTTGAGATTCTTCCGAAGATTGGGAAGAGACACAGGGATGAGATTCTTGAGGAGAGGAGGAGTAAGCCGTTTGAGAGTTTTGATGATATGACGGCAAGGCTTAAGAACCTGCCGGATCCTGGTAAAGTTATTGTTGGTAGGATTATTGAAGAGCTTAAGGGGGAGAGCAAGTACCGGCTTTTTGTTCCGATTTCACAGGACAGTCGGCAGGGTAGGTGATTTTCCCCAACTAAATCTTTTTAGTGGATTATTGAGGTGATTTGTATGGCGGATGCAGAAAACATTGAGGGAGTGGCTTCCGAAAATATCGAGGAAGTTACAGCCGAAGAAGTTGAGGAAGAAGTTGTTAAACAGAAAAAGACCAAGGCGTTTGATTTAACCGACAACGTGATTTTTGTCGGCAAGAAGGATACGATGAGCTATATTTTCGCAGTTATGACGCAGTTTAACAACGGAGTGAACGAGGTTGTGATAAAGGCTAGGGGCAAGGCTATAAGCCGTGCAGTTGATGTTGCGGAAAGGGTTAGAAACCAGTTTGTTACTGAGGCGAATCCCACCGATATTCGGATTTCAACTGAGGAAATCCAGGGTGATGAGGGCACAATCAAGGTGTCGGCAATAGAAATCACTATGAGCAAGTAGTGGGATTCAGTTCTTCCAACTACTTGGGATTAAAATACAGCCCTTTTTTACTTTTAAGTCCCTATAGTGGAGGGTAAGATGACTCTACCGATATGTGATGTTTGCGCGAAAACGGGAGTGCTTTGCAATGGCTGTGAGAATAAGCTTTCCTCCGGGAGTATCAGCCCGCTTGACGTTGAGCTTTCTAAGATAATCTTCGAATTGAGCGGTGAGGATGTAAGCTTTACCAAGGCCATTGAAACCGAGGAGCATGTGATAATCCTCGCTCCAAAGGAGAGTTTAGGCAAGATTATTGGCCGAAGTGGTGCCACAATCAATGTTATTTCACGAAAAATCGGCAAGCAAGTTAGGGTTGTGGGGGCTGGGGAGTTAAACGAGATGATTTATGATCTTATTTCCCCTGCACGTGTTTTAGGCATTAATAATGTTTTTATGTCTGACGGTTCGACTTTCCAAAGAATCAGGGTTTCAATAAAAGATAAACCCAAGCTGAGGCTTAGTTTATCTGACATTGAGCAACTGATTTCATCGATTTCTAAGGATAAGGTGGAGATTGTTTTTGAATGAAAAATGAGAACACATTACGCAGGGACTGTTGATAAAAGTCTTCAAGGCAAGGACGTGACTTGCGCGGGATGGGTCCATGAGATTAGGAACCTAGGGAAACTCAAGTTTCTGATTCTAAGGGATTTATCGGGAAAAATTCAGGTCACCGCAAAAAAAGAAACTACTACAGAAGACGTGTTATCCCTCCTGGATTCCTTGTCTCGTGAGTCGGTTGTTTCGGTTTCAGGCGAGGTAACCTTAAATGATCGGGCACCTGGCGGGGTGGAATTGATCCCGAAAAAGCTGACTGTCATCGCACCTTCAAAATCGCCTCTTCCACTGGATCCAACAGAGAAAGTCCCAGCTGATTTAGACACACGCTTAAATAACCGTTTCATGGACGTTAGAAAACCCACGGTTTCCGCAGTATTTAAGATAAGAGCAAAAATTCAGGAAGCCTTCAGGGAATACTTTTTGAAAAATGATTTCACAGAAATCAATCCCCCATCAATCATAGCCGCGGCAAGTGAGGGAGGAACGGATCTTTTCGCAATAACCTACTTTGAAAGGGAGGCTTACCTATGTCAGAGCCCTCAACTCTACAAGCAGATGATGATGGCAGCGGGGCTCGATAAAGTATTCATCACAATGCCAATATTCCGGGCGGAACTTCACAACACCACGAAACACTTAAATGAAGTTTTCATGCTTGATGCAGAATTGGCGTTCATTGAGGATGAAACAGATGTCATGAAACACCTTGAGGGTGTGACACACCTTATGTACGATAAAGTCCATAAGGAATGCAAAGACGAGATCGACATTTTAGGATTGGATTTTAAGATTCCTAAACTCCCGTTTGAGAACATCACATACGATGAAGCAATTGAACTCCTTGCGAAGAAGGATTTCCCGATTAAATGGGGTGAAGACTTTGGAAGTGAAGCCCAGAAAGCGTTGGGTGAGGGATTCAAAGATCCTTACTTTATAACCCGTTGGCCTACTGAAATCCGCGCATTTTACAGCAGGCCCTTAGACGACGACCCTACGCGATGCGGTTCATTCGATCTTATGGTAGGGGACATCGAGCTTTCGAGCGGAGCCCAGCGAATTCACGATCCAAAACAGCTTGTTGAGGCTTTAAAGCGGAAGAAATTAAATCCCGCCAACTTCGAGTTTTATTTGAAGTCTTTCGAGTATGGAATGCCCCCTCACGGAGGATTTGGCATGGGGGCTGAACGTATTACCGAGGCTATGTGCGGGTTAAAAAATATTAGAGAATGCGTTTTATTCCCACGGGATAGGAACCGTCTCACTCCTTAATTCAGCCCTTTTTTTTACGGGCATGCGGCTATGCCATAGCTGAAACCAACCTTCATTCCAAGGTAGAATACGACCCCGACGATTATCGTCATGGTCATACCAATCCCAGCATACTCCAAAGCCATAAGTTTTCTAGGATCCATACTTTTACCAGAAGCCATATTAACTATCTAACTTACTATTTAAATATTCTCATGGATGCAAAAGAGAGAATGTAGACTAAAATAGCTATTACGTAAAGCGATTTCAAACCAAATGCGAGAGAGGAGTATTCAAGAAGACCCCCCGCTACCACACCTAGAAGATTCGACCCGAAAGCCTGAGGTATACTCTCCACCTTCTTAAATGATGTCGCAAAAATCATCGCCGCAAAAAATATTGGAAGACTTATAAAGACGATTGAAACAATGAGCTGAAGAGCAATATTTCCAGTTAAAAGAATTCTGATAGGAATAATGAAGTTTACGACCAATGAAACAACCAGTAAAGTATAGTATAATCTAATCCGAGATCTACCTGTTTTGTAAACAACCCAGTTTGCGAAAAGAATGAACGTCAGAATTGAAGCGAACACGATAGAGTTTACAATCCAAGTGGACCCGAATAAAAGAGCAATCTCTGTAATGCTCTTGGTCTCAAGCAACATGAATCCTACACCAAGCAGAAAGAAGTGTGGTGAAATCCTTCTTGATCCTTTGAATGTCGCGAAAATTAATAGTGTGGATACAATAAAGATCAGTAATATGAACTTTAGATAATTTTGGGGGATGAATCTTCCCTTCATGTAAAGGTAAGGCCAATCGTCTGTTGAAACATCAATGTTTTCAGAGAAAATATTTTCCCCCACAAAACCTGAAACTCCCTCAAGATAAGGCCAACTGTAACCCTGTTTCTGAATAAAGTAGTCTTCGAAAACATCACTTTCAACTTCCCCGTATTCAGACAAGAGATTAGACTCATCAACTCCGTCACCCACAATAAATACAGTACCCCAAGCATTTGCATCACCCTGATACACTACAGGATCCGACTGAAAAACCTGCTTGAGCATAGAATAAATTTTATCTGCAATCCACTTCTCGTGGACGGTGAAAGTAATCGAAACGATTCCGTCCTCCTTCAAATGGGATTTAACGTTCTCAAGGCTCTCCAACGTGTAAACATAGTTGTCAAGCCTAACATTAGACATGCTCGAAAAAAGCATGTGGGAATCTAAAAATCCGAAAGAGATGACGTCAAATTTCCCATCATCCCTTCGAAGATATGACCGCGCGTCATCAACGACAAGTTCCACCTTCGAATTGTTGTACGGACCCTCAGGGTGAAGGCTCACTCCCAGTTCAAGAATCGTAGGATCTATCTCCACGGCAGTAATATGAGATGCATTTTGCCTTAAAGCAGCTGCAACATCATTTCCGGTTCCAGCTCCAATAACCAAAACATCTCTCGCATCATTAAACCGGTAGGGTAGTTCATACAACATCCTCTTACTAACGAAACTGGGGTCATTCGAAAATTCCGGATCAAGATTCAATGCCTGCTGGTGACCTTCATCATTAACTAAAATGTTCACACCCGCGATAGACCCATCATCAAGAGTTAACTCATGAACCCCTATCTTGTAGTAGGGAGACCAGATGATATCCGGAGTTGATGTAGCCCAGATAAGTGCGAACACCCCTAAAAAATATGAAAGCTGAATCCAATTCTCTTTCCCCAAAAAAAATATTGACAAGACTATGGGAAGGACAAACCAGACAATAGGGGGGAGACCGAATAAACTCACCAATGAAAAAACCATAATGCCTGCAATGCTTCCAAGCACGTTTATGGAATAACTCAAAATGGGAGGGAAAAATTCCATACTTTCACCTAAAACTTGCCCTAAAGGAATCATAACAGCCGCCAAAACCAAGTAGAAAAAAGCCAAAACAAGGTAAGACAAAACATTAGATTCGATGAAACTTGAAAGACCACTCCAAACGAAATCCTCTTTCGCAGTGAAAGGAAGTAACACACCGAAAGACCCCATCAACACGATCAGAAAAGTCAGTAAGAAAAGAATACCTGGAAAAAGTTTCATCAACCTCTTTTTACCTGCAAGCCCCACTCCAACACCCAAACCCAGAAAACACGCCAAAAGAATAGTATTCGTAAAATACGCTAAAACGCGCATATTCGTGGCAGCCCACCTAATGAGCAAAAGCTCGTAGTAAAGGGAGAGAAAACTGATTAAAAAAAGAAGCTGACCGTTTCTACTTGAAAGATTCGATAAAAATCCTTGGTCACTAGAATTCATACAATAGTATTAACACCAAACTTATTTATCTAAACGCTCATACAAGACAACATGTTCGAGTTCATACGCCCTCTTAAAAACATTAGACGAATCCATTACTTTCCTCATGTCCTCGTAATCCTCATAACCGTTTTCAAAATTCCTGACAACAACCCAATTGACTCCAGGAATTTCCAACTTAACCTGAAGCTCACCTGCCGAATCAAACTGAATAACCTGCGAATCCTTGCCTAACTCATCCAGATAATACTTCATCGACGGCCTGTTCTGAGACACCAAAACAACACCACCATCAATCAACAACGCAGCCTCCCCCCACTGCTGTAAATGAATCATCTCCTCTTCGAGAAGAAAGGCATTCGAGATGGGATAAACACCGTAGGCCTGAGGATTTGGGATGAAAAAAAATGTTATTGAGATGACTGTAAATGCTTTTGCTATATTACCCCCTTTTTTTCTTAATTGATCATGAATCTTGAACAAGCCTGTTACACCCAAGACCGTTAACGGAGGTAAAAGAAATAAAAGATACCTCTGGAAAAAAAAGAAAAATGGCGATACTGCGATGAAAATCCATATTAATAGGAGATCTACTGTGAACTCACTAGATGATAATCTTTTAATCGAATAGTAGGTGAAACCTAAGACAATAGCCAACGATAAATGGATTGTGATAGTTTCCACGTAAAAGAAAGGTTCGATTTCTATAAGATACCTTTTTGTACTTGCAAAGAAGAAATGATTAATTAAAACAGGAACCCGAGGAAGATACAAGAAAAAAATCAGACCTATCCTCTTTAATGAATTACTTATACCCTCTGACTGCCATAAACTTAGTGAGTAGGCACCCAACAAAAGAATCGCAAGATCATTGGTATATAATCCTCCAATAATCCCTGTGTAAATAAATACGCCATTATTCTTTCTTATCCCATACAGTGCGAGAACAATAAAAAAGGTCAAGTAAACATGTGTTGTGGCTACTTGGGAATATTGCTGATGAAACACATTGAATGCGATAAGAATTGAAGAAATAAAACCAACGTTTCTCCCTGAGATCTCTCTTCCAAAAAGATATGTTAACACAACTGTCAAGGAACCTAAAATAATTGAGGGTAAACGGAAAATAACTTCAGAAGTCCCCACAAAAGATTTAACAAGAAACAAAAATGTTGTTATAATCGGAGGATCAGTGTACGCTCTGAATTGACTCCAAGGTGGATGATTGGCAACATCCACGAAAAATACTTCATCATAAAAAAGACTTGAGTCAACACCTCCAATTATCCTTAATCCAAAGGAAAGTAATGCCAAAAAAATAACACAAAAAACTCCAATCGATTTATTTCGTTCCACCTTATAATTGACTAAGTATTGTTGAAAATAAATTACCTCGTCATGGAAGAAAAAATAATTATTCAACCTCTTGAAGACTCACATATCGTTGATGTTGTTAACCTGCATATTGATAACCTTAAGGAAGGTTTGTTTTATCGACTTGGTGGGGAATTGATTAAGGCCCTCCACTATGAGATACTCAATTCAGACTTGGGATTTTCATTTATCGCCACCCATGGAGATAATGTTGTGGGAGTTATCACCTGCAGTTTGAAAACTGAGATGCTACTTAAAAAGTTTGTTAAATCCAATTTTTCTGCAATAGTAAAGAGTATCTTACTCAAAATTCTAAAGGATCCTTGGTTTATAAAATGGGTTTTTCAGACAATATCCAATAAGAAGGAGAAGGGTTCTATGATAATGTTTCTAATAGTTAGTCAAGATATGAGGAAGATGGGGATAGGCACATCACTTTTAACGAAAGCAATCGAAACATTTGAAAATTTAGGTGGGAAAAAAATTTTTGTGGAAGTGAATAAGGATAATCCCGCGAAAGTTTTTTATGAAAAATTAGATTTCGAAACTGAATTAGAATACAAGATTTATGATAAAACAAGAGTCATATACCTGAAAGAACTTAATTGATCAGACGAAAATCTAGAGCTTAAAACACTACACCCTAAATTTCTTTAGGATAGATTAGGTTTTTGGATCTGTTTTAAAGTCCTGTTTTATAAATGATTGGATATCCCTGGAAACCTAGATCAATTTTACAGTAATTACCATTGAAAAAATCCACAGTTCCTTCCGGATAACAGTATTCACAGCTTACAACTATGAATGCGGGTTTCGATGATTCGATAATCTCTGAGATGTCATCAACCGTGAATAATTCATAGCTATAATGCCACCCCGTTTTCGTAACGTCATCCAATCCCGAGAGGTAGCTATAGAATGGGAAATCCTGTAAAATCAATTCGTCTTCTTGGATGTTGGTTTTCAAGTAGTCGACCGTCGAGTCTATGCTAGTTCTTTGGTAGGCGAGAAAACCTAAGGGATTACTTAAATTAACAAATGGTGTCATCCAAATTAAGGAAATTACCCCAACAATCATTGCGGCATAAATATCTCTCTTTATCGGTTTCAGATAATATGCGATAGCCACTGATGAGAGAATGCAAACTGGAGGCAAGGTCAGTAGTATGTGGTGGTCAGGGAAGAAATATCTGGAACCTATAAAAGCAAGGGTTGTTAAAAACCACATGTGCAAGTAATTCACTGAAAACTTGACTTTTTCACGTATTATGTAATAGACACCCAAAATAAGTAGAATTGCGGTCTGGTAAACCATACTGTAGGTCACAATTGACAGAAACTTCAGCATTAACCCCCCTTCAACTGTCACTTCGTGAAAAGAGTAATAGTACCTCTGATCCAACATGAAGTCGTCATAAACAAAAAGTAAAGGAGAAAACAGAATAACGCAAACAAAAAGTATGTAAGCTAAGATTTTCCACCCAACATCCTTTTTATAAATTCGGTACAACAGTGGTGGCATCCAAAACAGGAATGTCCACATCTTAATCCACATGCATAATGCAAACATTATCGAGGAGAGGAATATCCTTTTCTTATCCATCAGATAAAAACCTAAGAGAATGAAAAAAACAATGTATGGTTCACTCATAGTATTCGCTGAAGCGCGCAATGACCCCAGACTCAGAATATAAAGGATTGAAGAAATGAACGCAGCTCTTTTAGAATACAACCTACTTGCCAGTAAATAGATTAAACAAGCATTCAATGCATCAGTTGTTGCAGTGATTAATCTCATCAACAAGTATGCATTTTGAATTATTAGGTGTGGTATTGCTGTTATGACGAGCAATCCTGGAGGATAGGAATATTGGAAGTCAGCGTAAGGTGTTAAACCTTGTGCAAGCAATAGACCCCTTGAAATATAGTAGAATTCGTCTTTTCCATACCAATCTAAAGCTAGGATGAAAACAATTATTTTTATCGAAATTGCGAATATAAAAACCTTAAACAAATTATTTGATAGTATTCGCGTCAATAGATTATGGTAGTCAGATGAAGTTTTCATGTGAAAATATTTATTCTAATACTCAAATAAACATAGTATGCCAAAGATATCAATTATCATTCCAAC
Organism: Methanobacteriota archaeon; assembly: GCA_043823295.1. Taxonomy (GTDB): domain Archaea; phylum Altiarchaeota; class Altiarchaeia; order IMC4; family SCGC-AAA252-I15; genus SCGC-AAA252-I15. The sequence goes on from JBDRAY010000103.1 coordinate 13,860, forward strand.
ATACAATGAGAAAGATAATGTTAAAACTCTTTATCAAAAAATCGATGAAATATCAACGAAGAGTAATCTAGACTACGAATTGATTTTCGTTGATGATGACAGTCCTGACGGAACGGGTGAACTCGCATTAAGGCTTTCCGAGGAAAACAATAGGATTAAAGTTATAATCCGAAAAAATGAAAAAAGCATAGGTTCTGCAATAAAGGTCGGTATCGAAAATAGTAAAGGTGGTGTTCTAGTTTTCATGGATGGGGACTTAAGCCATCCTCCAGAAGTTATCCCCCGACTCATAGGAAATCTCTTCGAAAATGATGTTGTGATAGCCTCACGATATCTTGAGGGGGGGAGTATGGACTCTGAAAAATATAAATTTTACTTAAGCAAGCTTCTTAACTTAGCTATCCAGTTCATCTTAGGCATCTCCATTAAGGATTCAACAGGAGGATTTATTGCGCTTCACCGTAGTGTGCTAGATCCCCAAAACTTTGACAAGATTTTTTATGGGTATGGGGACTACTGTTTTAGACTTCTTTTTAACTTGAAAGATAAGGGCCTTAAAATCAAGGAGATTCCATTCCACTATTCTCGCAGATTACACGGTTCTTCAAAGACTAGCATTTACTCAGTTGGCATAAAATACCTTTTGAGTGCTTTATCAATTAAATTGAAATCATACTATGAAAGAAATCGTGGATATTGAATCTAAAATCTGGAGTATCCTAAATCGATCCGAATCTTTTTACGCCCACCATTTCATCAAGAACCTGAACCGACGTTCATACATAAAAAGGTATATTAAGGTCAAGAGATTGGATTGGGATCTTACAATAAAAGACTGCGGTCGGATCATTCTCGACGACGGTTGTGGTAACATGATCGACGCCATTTACCTTGGATTACACGGCTTTAAAGTCGTGGCAATGGACTCTTCAACGACTCTTATTAAAGCAGGCCTTCAATTAGTCAACGAGGAAGGATTAAGCGATATCATCTACCCTGTAGTCGGTGACGCAACCCAACTGCCTTTTAAAACCGAAGCATTCGACACAGTAGTATCATACTCTTGCATAGACCATGTTAAAGGCCGAACCAAACAGCGTTTATGGATCAAAGAGATGTCTCGTGCAACCGTTAAAGGGGGAAAAATCGTATTAACAACAACAAACACTCTAAACCCCCTTATTGCTCTCCTAGCTCGGACAATTACAATTCTAGTAGAAGGTTACTACGAAACGTCTCTCACACCAATGTTTGTAAAAAAAGAGTTACGAAAAAATAACATAAGGTTGATTGAATTCAAATCAAACACATTCTTCTATCCCGGCTATTTAGGCTTCACAAAGCTCGGTTACGTATTAGACTGGCTTTTAAGCTACCTTGAGCACATACCGCAGCTTAAATACTTTGGAGGGCGGATGGGATTCAAAGGCATTAAGGAATAGAATCTCTTCCATACCAAATTCTGTCAATCTTTGGTGTAAGATAAATTGCCGCCGCAGCAACAATCCATCCTGCAATGATATCGATTACGAAGTGTCTTCTAAGATAAACCGCAGAAACCCAGGATAAGACGATAAATGGAAGTAAAACATAGAAGAACCTTCTTTCTCTTTTAAATGCTAGAATTAGTGTTACACTAGAAATCCCGACGTGAAGACTCGGGAAAAGACAGCAGTCACTCTGTGCGGACCGGACTTTATCGATTTCGGCCAAGACAAAGTCACTTACTCTCCCACCTTCAAGACCTCGCTCATATTCAAGTATGTATACTGGCGATGTTGATGGGAAAGTTAAGTACCCAACATATCCTATGCAGCTTACGGTGACGACTGCTAGCATTAATTCCTGAAAATATTTTTCCCTTCCCCTGGTGTAAAAGTATAGTGCGAGGATGAATGGGAAGAAGAAGTGTAGTGAATATCCGAAATACATTAGGTCTGTGATCCAGGGTTTGATGTAGTCTTGGAGTATGTATGAAACTTGGGTTCCGAATAACAGTTCGTCTGCCTTGATAAGCAGGTGTGTGAGATCTGTTTTTACTATGACTCGCGTGAGGTTGAATCCTGTTTCAGAGTATCTGTTTGTGAAGGAATCGTATAATGCAACAATCACTATGAACGGTAGGAATCCTTTAAAGAATTTTAATACGTCCCCAAATCCATTGAAGAATTTTTTGTATAAAATATTGTAATCAATACGTTTCTCCCCCTTCAGATTGTTGAACAGGCTTTTAATCCACTCTATTATGAAGGGTATGATACACAGAATGTAAACAGCAAGTGGTAGAAACTTCCAAAACAATTCAAACATCCAATCTGTTAACGGGCCGATGGGTGGCAATCCCCCACCCACAACCAACCTGAAGAAAAAAATCCCCAAAAAGAATAGTAAAAGCAGGGCTTCCTCAGGCCTTATTTTACTCCTTAATCCCATGTTAACCTACTTATCATCCATAATAGAAAAAAGGAAATGAAGCACTGGAAACTGGCGTTCGTTGTTTTTTGGACTCTGCTATTTAACCTTTTTGTAGGAATCTCTTTCGGTGGTGCTGATTTCGGAAACTACCTTAATATGGCCAATTCACTGGCTGAAGGCCATTTTATTGTAAGTGGTCAAACCCTTGGTCCAACCGGGCTTATGGTTGTCCACCATTCGGTAGGCCCATCCCTCCTTTACGCTCCCCTACTCTACATTAAACGGATTGTGAGTCTGCATTCAATACTCATGTATGCGGGATCCACTCAATACTTGTATCCAATCCACTGGGTTCTCGCACCCTTGATGGTCCTTTTTTTATGGGATATTAGTAGGCGAATTGGTGTTACACAACTCCAAGGATTTGTTGCCTTAATCTCCGCATTTTTCGGAACATCCCTTTTTTACTACACTTTCATCGCGCTATCATCGTAATTTACTTCAATGTTTTTCGTAACAGCTCTAATCTACTTTATCACCACGTCATCATTAGAAAAAAAATAGACTACGCTTACCTCGGGATATTATTGTCTGTAGTAGTTCTCATGCGCTATGACAACATAATCCTCATCCTAATAATTTTCGCATTTCTTTTTATAAAAAAAATTTCTTCAGGGCTAAACCGAAAACAATTCCTCAACCTTTCAATCACAACAACACTTTTTTTATTTGGATGCCTTCCCATACTAACACACAATTTCCTGGTTACTGGAAACCCACTTCAATTCCCGATCCTACCCACTTCAACATCACATAATTTCAATTTTTTCACACTTAATAATCTTAAAATCCAGGAAATATTAATTTCACCCTGGCATGGTCTAATAACCTACCACCCCTTTATCCTCTTGGCGGTATCTGGTGGACTACTGTACCTTGCAGACGATTTCAGAGCGATCGGATTCAATCGCTCCACTATGAAAAAAATTTTTTCTAGACCACTGCACACAAACCTCGCAATAATCTTCGCAATATATTTTCTATTCCAACTGATATACTTATCAACATGTATCACTTGGTGGGGGGGTACCGGGACGTTTGGGGCAAGACATTTCAGAAATTTTTTCCCAGTAAGCGTGCTAGCATATGCCCATCTCATTAAAAGAATCAAAGCAATAAAATTGTTCCACCCAATTTATCTCGTTACTCTACTTCTTGTTTTCTGGAACTTTCTATTCTACCTACAAAAACTGGGTGCGACAAATTTTTACTCATATAATCAGCTATTAACATCTCAAATATCAACAATTAATGTTTATGGACCCCTCACAATATTCATATTCATTAGCTTTGCCCCCATCGTGCTCCTTCTCTACCGCTTTAATAGAAAATCACCTCCAATTCCAATTTGGATTGTATCCTATATCACCCTGATATTTATCCTATTACTCTACTTTTCCTATGTTCGAGAGGATATTCGCACAACCACTCAAAAAATCGTATACAGTCTTCTTGTTGCTGTTTTAACATTAATCCTATCTTACAGATCTAGATTAACTAATAGGTTCAGATTAGCCACTTTCCTAGTCATCCTAAGCATAATAGTCTCTATTGTACTCTTTTTTTCCTGGGCGGGGATTGAGAGTCTAAAAAAAGTTCGCGAGGAACCAATAAAAAATTATCAATACTGTGGTACATACATGGTCGAACAATTTATTTGGAGTGTGCCAGAGTATAACAGAATAAGTGGTTATGAGCGAGAGAAACAGCAATTATACGAAATAGCTTACGGATACATAGATTATCTCAAGCATAATACTACATGTTA
>JBDRAY010000104.1:0-6343 GCA_043823295.1 Methanobacteriota archaeon
CAGAAAGGATTTAATCCGGACGACTGGCCAAAAAAATTCAGAAAATACGTGGGAGAAATTCCTGAAGACGTAAAGTTTCTCTAGAACTTTCAGGGAAGCTTGATTAGCCTAAACTTTGCAAGGTCCATGTTAACGGCGTGACTTAAACAAAGTGTTCGAGCCCTTCGTATGGTACGACTTTTCAGACAAAAAACGATGGGCTGAGAACAATTAAAACGATTCTTTCCCGCGCCGGGATTTGGAAAAAAGGGCAAACACCCGGTAGCGAAATTAATGCAGGTTAAAATCCCTTAGAGAGTCTTTTGTTTCTGGCTCATACTAAAATTTAACGTACCTTTCGTCAAATATAGTCCAAAGTCCCGGGCAGGTTCGAATGAAAAAATCGTTCTCTCGGATATTTAAAGGTTTCTGACCATTAGGATATTCTCATAATAATATCCGCTCTACCATGACTGACGAGTCTAAAGACCCGATTAATTCCCTGAAAAAAGCAGAAGAGGAGGTGAGAATTCTAGTGGAACAAGCGGAGAGAGACCGCGCCGAAAAAATCCGGCTGGCACACGAGAAGGCCGGGAAAATCATTTCGTCCGCTCGCGCTCGCGCAATCAAGATACGGGCCAAGGCGGATGATGAGTCCAGGAAGGGGGCTTTGAACAAAACTAAGGAGATACTCTCCCATGCAAAGACGGAAGCCTTAAAATTTAAGCGTGAAAAAGCAGGACCAAAAGTTATTATAAATCAGGCCGAGAAATTCATAAGAGAATACGATGCTTAAGCCGGAGTCACTGTCGAGGATCAAGGTCATAGGGCTTGAGGATGATCTGGACGTCATAGTTGAGAGGCTCCACGATTTCGGGGGCCTTGAAATCCGGCAGTGCACTGATTCAAGGCTTTCTCAGCGGACGAGTCCCGAGTTTCTTTCGACAATTATGGAAAAGATTATCCTTCTCAGGGGTATTGAAAGCCATCTCATCTCGCAGGCTGTCCCGAAACCCAAATCCATAAGCCTTAAGAAGGCTCTTGCGAGGTGTGATGAACTGGACTTGGGCGAGAAACTGGAAGTGCTCTCCGACAAGCGCGAGGCCCTTGAGAGACGTACCAGAGAGCGTCGGGAACTGAAAAAGACCCTTGAATATCTGGTGACATTTAAAATCGACCCCAAGCTGATAGAGAGCAACACACTTTCGTTTTTCATAGGAACCATATCCAAGCAACGGCTCCCTGAGCTTGAGAACACGCTTTTGCACATAACCTCGAGCATACACGTCATGCGCCAGCAGGTCAACAAGATGGAGGACATCGTAGTCTTCGCCGCAGACTCCCGTTTTGGCGGGGAGATAGAAAACGAGCTTAGGCGGGCGGGATTAATAAGAATCACCCTCCCGACGGTCAGCGGCAAACCCAAGGAAATGCTTGCTGGAATCGACGAAGAGCTCACAGAATTAAAGACGAAAAAGGCAGGCTTACAAGATGAGCGGTTGAAGCTCTCGAAAAAATACTGGGGCGAGGTCCTTAAACTCAAGGAAGTTCTTGAGATAGAGGAAGAGCGTCTGAAGTCCGCTCAGATGTTCGGCGTGACCGAGAAGACGTTCGCCCTTGAAGCCTGGATAAAGAAAACGGATTACACAAAGATTGAGAAAATACTACACGACGCGGTAGGGGACATGGTAATCCTTAGCACCATCAAATCAAATGATGAGCCGCCGACAGTATATAATAATCCCGCGTTCCTAAGCCCCTTCCAGGATATGGTGGAGTTCATAGCCCTGCCCAAGAGTAATGAACTGGACCCGACCGTGCTTTTCGCCTTCGTTTTCCCCCTCTTCTACGGCATGATGCTCGGGGATGTGGGCTACGGCATCCTATCCCTTATGCTCTCGATTCTCATAATCAAAAAGACAAGCGGCCTGCTCAAGTCACTCGGAATTGTTTGGGCTTACTCGTCGGTGCCCACAATAATCTTCGGTGTAATCTACGACGAGTACCTTGGTTTCACGCTCGCCGAGATTCTCGGGCGAACGATTTATCACGCCCCGCTTGAGAGGATACATAACCTGCAGACGCTGCTCGTGGTGACGATACTTCTTGGCATAATCCACGTGACCCTGGGTTTTTTGCTGGGCTTCAAGAACGCCTGGGACAAGGGCGACCGAACTCACGCGCTCGGAAAGCTCAGCTGGATTGGCGTCGAAGCCTGCGTGATTGTGGGGGCGATGGTATATTTCCTTAAGATTTTAGACCCCATATACGCATACATCCTGCCCCTGGGATTCGTCGCCCTATACTTCATATACCGGGCTGAGGGGGCGATAGGCGTGGTCGAGCTCCCCACTCTGGTGAGTAACATCCTGTCCTACACGCGAATCCTCGCAATCGGAGTGTCGTCTCTTGCTATTGCCATGGTCATAAACAAGCTTCTTCTGCCAGACTCTTCAAATCTCTTCATGTTCCTGCTTCTCACACCACTTTACCTGGCCGCCCACTTGTTCAACCTGGTACTGGGCATGTTCGAGTCGCTAATCCAATCCGCAAGACTAAACTACGTGGAATTCTTCTCTAAATTCTACACGGGAGGGGGCCGCAGATTCCAGCCATTTAAAGCAGTAAGAAAGTATACTATAGCCGAGGGAATATAAAAAATGGAGCTTGTAACGGGGCTTATAGCAGTAGGAGCTGGGATAGCAATCGCCGGAGGATGCATAGGAACCGGGATAGCCATGGGCGCGATAGGAGGTTCCGGAATGGGACTTATCGCAGAGAAGCCCGAAGAGCAGGGCAGGGTACTGTTCTTTATGGTGATTCCGGAGACGATAGTCATCTTCGGCTTTGTGATTGCTATTATGCTCATGCTCAAAGGCGGCTTAATCTAAGATACGATGGGCTTGGACACGCTTGAAGCGGAAATTAGGGGGAAGGCGAAATCCGAGGTAAATCGGATTAAAGCTGGAACCGAGGCGGAAGCAGACCAGATAATCAAGGAGGCCGAGAAGCAGAGGGATAAGCTTATAAGGGAGGCCAAAGTGGAGGGGAAGCTGAAATCCGAGAGGCTTATGCGCATGGAAGAGTCCTCATCGCAAATTAAATCGGCCAGGATGATAATGGAGGCCAAGGAGGAAGTCGTAGACAATGCGATAGACTTACTCTGGGACGAGATACTAAAATACAGAAACGGCAAGGATTATGAGAAACTTATGGAGAAACTGCCTGACGGAGCCAAAGGCAAAGTGGGTGACAAACCCCTATTATACGTGCGAAAACAGGATAAAAAACTGTTCGCCGAAAAGAGGGTTGAGGAAGCCGACATAACCGGTGGGGCAATACTCGAATCCGAAGACGGCAAAGTAAGGGTCGACTACTCGCTTGACGCAGTCTTCAAAGACAGGCGGGAGGAAATTAGGAGAAACCTGTACAAAGAAATATTTAACAACTAACGTGATTTCCAACACAATCAACTACGGGTATGCGTGCACAAGAATCGGAGTCTTAAAAAGAAGCCTTATGAGCCCCGAATCCATCCGAAATCTCGCGTCCTCCTCCTCATCCTCTGAGGTCATAAGAATGCTCGGCGAAACCGATTACGCCAAAGACCTGGATGAGATGTCGATAAAACACCGCGGCGGAAACCTGATTGAGATGGCGATCGGCCGAAATATCGCGAGGGAATTCAGGAAAATCGCGGTTATGACGCCATACAAGTCCAGGGACGCGATAATGACTCTACTTGGCAAATGGGACGTGCACAACATCAAAGTCATACTCCTGGGCAAATACTTGGGGCATGAAACCGATGAAATAAAACCCCTTCTCGTGCCGGCTGGGAACTTAAGCTGGGATAAACTGAATGTAATGCTTGAGAGAACCAGCGTCGAGGACGTCGTAGACCACCTCCTAAACAGCGAATACGGGGGCGTGTTATCCGAGAAGATGTTGGAATATAAAAGTAGCGGGGAAGTAACCCCCCTCCTAAGCGCCCTAGACGGATACTACTATGCAAGCCTTATGACGATTCTTACGGATTCAGTTCCCGGACCCGCGATAATCATGCTTGTCAAGGCGGAAATCGACATAAAAAACCTCATGATGGTGCTCAGGTCCAAAAACGAAGGCATTGACGGCTCGGAAACACAAGACTACCTTATAAGCGGAGGCCACCTCCCCCAATCAATGCTTAAGGAGCTTTTGGAATGCAAAAGCGTCGAGGAAGCAGTAAACAAAATCAAGGATGAGTTCGACCTCACCGAAGAACTCGAGAAATACTCCGTCGACCACTCTATCGTGCACTTCGAAAACAAGCTTGAGGCATCCCTTGCGCTCAAGAAGATTGAGAAGCTTAGGTACTCCACCATGAGTCTTGAAGCCATCGTCGGCCACATATACCGGAAGGAGGAGGAGGCAAACAACATCAGAAAGATAGCCCGGGCAAAGGAGTTCAACCTCCCAGAGGATGAAATCGAGGAAATGCTAGTCTTCTCCTGAAAAATGGTTGAATTGACTTTATTCAGGGAGGAAGCGGCAGACCCGACAAAAAGTGGTGGCGCAGAAAACATAGTGGTTGTGGGGGACGCGACCATGACCTTAGGATTCAGGTTGACTGGAATAAAGGGATACAAGAATGTCGGCGAAGGCGACGTCGAGGAAACCCTCGCAAGCCTTCTCGAGGACGAGGGCGTCGGCATGATAATAGTGTCCGAGCGCACCATGGATGACCTCTCCTTAAAACTTAAGCGCAGGATAGAGGCGACCGTCAAACCCGTTGTGGTCGCAGTCCCAGACCACTTGGGGGCCAAGGAATCATACGACTCGCTTCGGGAAATGATAAAAAGAGCTATAGGATTCGACATTATGGGGGGCGGCTGAAATGGGTCAATTAGGCAAGATTGTGGGTCCGGTAGTCGTTGCAAATGACATGTTGGGAGCCCAGATGTACGACCTGGTCAAAGTCGGGCCAAACAAACTCCTTGGGGAGATAATACAACTTAAGGGTACAGACGCGACAATACAGGTGTACGAGGATACGAGCGGGCTCAAGCCCGGAGACGAGCTCGACAACTCCCACGAGCCCCTGTCCATCGAACTGGGCCCGGGTCTTTTAAGCTCGATATACGACGGCATCCAAAGGCCTCTTAAGGACTTGAAGGAGACCTCGGGGCACTTTATCAAAAGCGGGATAATCGCAAGCCCCCTCAACAGGAAGAGGAAGTGGGAGTTCAAACCCAAAGTAAAAAAAGGGGGCGAGGTCATAGCAGGCGACGTAATCGGAGAGGTCCAGGAGACGGAGCTCATAAAACACCTGATAGTAGCCCAAAAAGGAGGCAGGGTCCGGGAGGTACTTGAAGGCGCGTTCACGGTAGATGAGGTCGTCTGCAAATTGGATTCCGGTTTCGAGCAGACTCTCGTGCAAAAATGGAATGTGAGGCAGCCGAAACCCTACAAAACCAAACTTGAATTAAGCAATCCCCTGATTACGGGAACCCGGATAATCGACACACTATTTCCGATAGCAAAAGGCGGCGTCGCCGCCATACCCGGCCCCTTCGGCAGCGGGAAATCCGTGCTTCAGCAGACTATAGCCAAATGGACCGACACACAAATAGTCATATACATAGGCTGTGGCGAAAGAGGCAACGAGATGACGGACGTATTACACGAGTTCCCCCAGCTTGAGGACCCGAAGACCAAGCGCCCGCTTATGGAGCGCACAATCCTTATCGCCAACACATCGAACATGCCCGTTGTGGCCCGCGAAGCCTCGATTTACACGGGCATCACAATCGCCGAATACTACCGAGACAGGGGCTACGACGTCGCGCTTATGGCTGACTCGATCTCCAGGTGGGCCGAGGCCATGCGGGAGATTTCAAGCAGGCTTGAGGAGATGCCTGGAGAAGAGGGTTATCCCGCGTATTTGGGTAGGCGGCTCGCCGAATTTTACGAGCGCGCCGGAAAAGTCGAATGTCTGGGGTCGGAAAAGCGGGAGGGCTCGGTGACGGTCATAGGGGCGGTAAGTCCCCCCGGAGGCGACATATCAGAGCCGGTCTCGCAAAACACCCTTCGGGTCGTGAAAGTATTCCTCGCGCTTGACTCAAGCCTTTCTCAGCGCAGGCACTTCCCGTCAATCAACTGGCTTAGAAGCTACTCTCTCTACCGTGACATACTGAAGGGATGGTTTTCCGAGCAAATAGCCGCTGACTTCTTCGATGTAAGGGACGCGACAATGGAGATACTCCAGAAGGAGTCGGAGCTCAAGGACATAGTACAGCTCGTCGGGACGGACACGCTACCAGAGAAAGAGCAGGCCGTACTGCACGTTGCCAGGATGGTCCGGGAGGATTTCCTCCAGCAG
>JBDRAY010000105.1:0-10140 GCA_043823295.1 Methanobacteriota archaeon
AATCGGGCCTTTCAATGCGACCTTATTCTTTTTAATGGAATCAAGTACTTGATCGGGTAAGGGCGTCCCGTATTTTTCCATTACCTCTGCACCCGCTTCTTGCACATCCCATTCGATTTCAACTCCAGTAGCCTCAATGCAGCGGCGCGCAGCGTCAACAATATCGGGTCCAATACCGTCTCCGGGGATGAGAGTTACTTTATGCATGCCAATTATTTTAGATTAGGGAAATATAAGGTTGAAAACACAAAAAAATAGGTGGTAGAAAAAACCATGGTTCATAAAGGCCCTCTTGCGCGTCAGGCGGAATACGGTGTGACGCTCGTAGACGTGGGGGGGACGAAACAGCTCGTTATGGTCGTCGGAGTCGACAGGGAAGGCAATCTCATGACTGATACGGTTCTTGCCAAACGGGAAGTGCCAACCCCAGTAAAAAACCTTCCTGAAGGAGACCCAAACGTCTACTTCAAGGCAACCGCTGCCACAATCACCGAAGTTCAAGATGAGGTGACATCACAGTTGGGGATTAAAACCCTCCCACTCGTCTACATGGGAAGCCCCGGCCGATTGGTAGGCGGGAAGATAGCTCCCGGAAGCGCTGGAAACCTTGGTTCCAAATTTGATGGTTTAAACCCCTCAAAAGAGCTTTCACGGGAGCTTGGACAAGATACTCACGTAGTAAATGACGCTATCGCACAGATGGGATCGGGTGTCTTCGAATTCTTGAAGTTCCCGTATGTTGCGGAACAATTAAGAGGGCAGAAAGTGTGTTACATTGGTCCTGGAACTGGTTTGGGGGGTGGTTTTGGCCGAATAAGTGATGAATTAACGCTGGATTATCACACTGACGGCCACATATACGACATTCAAATTGAAGGATTTACTTTTGGATCGGATGAAAATTCAACTCTTACCTTAAATGTAGCTGGAGTTAATGGTCCTGTAAGCATTCCAAGCCGTTTCGCAGAGGACGTTCTCTCCGGCCGCGCCGTAGGTCAGATTGCTCGAGCAATTGACAGGCACTTGATCGAGCAGGGGAAAGATACTTTATTCATCCCACTGGTTGAAGGATATGGTAAAATGTCTGCTGATGAAGTACAAGCTGCACTGAACCACGACAACAACGAGTCTCCTGTTGATGCTAAACTTATCGGAGTGAACTTATTCGATCATCCTGAAGGATTAAGTGACACACATTTTAAGGCTTTTCCCGCAGGCCAATTCATATTAGAATTTGAAGCTGAGATGCTAGCAAAACTTATAAGCTGTGTGTATGAAGGACGGATTGAAAAAGCAACTGAAGACGCGCAATGGCCCCAACCAGACCGAGAACTAGTTGTGGGGACAACCAATTTCTTCATAGGAGGCTCTGTTGGAACAAAGGGAGAATTTGGGAAAGGTGTAAGAGACCATGCTCAAAAGCATTTGAAAGCTCGGCATCCTGAAACGGAATTCAATCTTTGGGTTATAAAGGGGAGTGAGGAGGCAGGGGCTTTGGGTGCCGCCGCCTTCCACAAGAAAGAAGATATTTTACATGCAATCGAGCTTGTGGATGAGTGATGGTTTCAGTAGACTGCACGGGATGCGTTGGATTATGCTGTAGAAACCACGTCATATCACTGTGCCCCACAGATTTATTGGAATTCAGGAAATTAGGATTAAATCCTGTAGAATACCTGTTTTTAGAGCCTGTAGATCAATTGACTTCAAGGTTTTCAGACGTTCTTATCGACGGAAAATATGTTTACCTCACTTTAAAGCGCAGGAAAAACGGCTACTGCGTATTCGCAAGGAAAGAAAACAAAAATATTGAATGCTCGATTTATGATAATAGGCCGCTAAATTGCAGGCTTTACCCGCTAAAGCTTACGAGCAAGAAGAGAATTGTTAAAAGAGGTAGTATAGTCTGCCCGTTAACAATCGATAAAAACCAGTCGAAAGAAAAAGTCACGAAATTAAATGATAAGATACAAAGAGAAATCAAAAACTATGAGGAAAAAGCATATAAGTGGAATAAAAAAGGGGGAGGAAACCTCAAAGAATTACTGGACTACTTATGAATTCCTACTCTTGACATAGTTTAGAAGCCCACCAGCAATCAAGATTTTTATTTCTCTCCCAGTAAGATCGTGAGACAGTTCTATTTTCATCCCGCCAATACTGGCAGTTAAAACAGTGTCTTCTGAAAGCTTCTCTCTAACTCCCCCAATAGTTATTTCATCATCCTGCTCGATTTTATCGTAGTCTCCCTCATCAGAAAAAGTAAGTGGGAGTATCCCAAAATTTATTAGGTTTGCCTTATGTATTCGAGCAAAGCTTTTAGCCAAAACCGCTTTCACTCCCAGATACATTGGGGCGAGGGCTGCGTGCTCGCGGCTCGAACCCTGGCCGTAGTTTACTCCCCCAATAATAAAACCGCCTCCCGCTTCCTTGGCACGGGCTGCGAAGGTTGGGTCAATCTGAGAGTAAACGAACTCGCTTATCGCAGGGATGTTGGAGCGAAGCGGGAGTATTTTCGCTCCCGCGGGCATGATGTCGTCGGTCGTGATGTTGTCGCCCACTTTAAGGAGAACGACGCCCGAAAGTGGGTCTTCAATAATGGTGTTTTTCGGGAGAGGCTTGATATTGGGTCCGCGAATTACTTTCACACTATCCGGATTATTTGATGGGGGGATTATCATTGAGTCGTCTATTAAAAAGTTTTTTGGAATATTCACATCAACTTTTTTGCCTATATTTCTTGGATCCGTTACTACTCCGTTAATGGCTGAAGCTGCCGCTGTTTCAGGGCTTACGAGGTATATCCCTGCGTCGGGAGTGCTGCTTCTACCTTTAAAATTCCGGTTGAAGGTTCTAAGAGAAACGGCACCAGATTTCGGGCTCTGACCCATTCCAATACATGGACCGCAGGCCGACTCGAGGATTCGTGCCCCAGCCTTGATAAGCTGAGTTAACGCACCAGTCTCTGAAAGTATTTCAAGGACTTGCCTGCTTCCAGGAGCAATTCCCAAAGACACGTTAGGGTGTATTTTCTCCCCCCTAAGTAATTCTGCAATAGTGAGCATGTCTTTTAAAGAGGAGTTTGTGCAGCTTCCTATCAAGACTTGGTCAACTTCAGTGCCGGAAATTTCAGATACAGGGACAACATTGTCTGGACTGTGAGGTTTCGCAACCAAAGGTTCAATCTCGCTTAAATTCACCTCAAGTATTTGAGAAAAGTCGGATTCACTATCGGCTGAAAGAGGCGTCCAAGATTCAACCCTACCCTGAGATTTTAAAAATGATTTCGTGACTTCATCAGAGGGGAAAATTGATGTTGTAGCGCCAAGCTCGGCTCCCATGTTGGTTATGGTGGCACGCTCGGGAACTGTAAGGGAACTTACTCCGTCCCCAAAATATTCGATAATCTTCCCGACCCCACCCTCGACTGAAAGCTCGCTTAAAAGGTGTAGAATCACGTCTTTAGCGCTCGACCAGGTGGGAAGAGAGCCAGTCAACTCTACACCAATTATTTCCGGCATAATAAAGTGGAAAGGATGTCCTGCCATGGCTACTGCCACATCCAAGCCTCCCGCACCAATAGCAAGCATTCCGAGACCGCCTTGCGTGGGCGTGTGGCTGTCTGAACCCAGAAGAGTCTGGCCTGGCACACCGAAGCGCTCCAAGTGTACTTGATGGCAGATGCCGTTGCCCGGCTTCGAATAGTAGATCCCGTATTTCGATGCGAACGACTGCAGGAATGCATGATCGTCGGCGTTGTTTGGGCCTGACTGCAATGTATTGTGGTCGACATACGATACAGACAACTTCGTCTTAACCTGCTCTACCCGCAAGGCCTCGAACTGAAGGTAAGCCATAGTCCCAGTCGCGTCCTGAGTCAGCGTCTGGTCTATGGAAATAGAAATCTCACTACCCGGAGTACACTCACCTTCAACAAGATGCTCTCCAATAATTTTTTCTGAAACAGTAGTCATATGCCCTCAATATTTCGTAAAACATGATATTAAACTTACTCGTGAACCACTTTCAGAATATCGGACTTTGTTATAATACCCTTCACACTGCCTTTTTCAGATACTATGACTGCGGTATTGTGCTCGAGTAGAGCCGAGCAAACGCTTAACGGTGTTTCTGAATTAACTGTCGGGAAGGCTTCCTCCATGATGTCTTTGACAGACGTAGTAGATAGCGTCTTTCCGTCAACGCCTTTTCCTATCTGGTCTAAGATCACTTCCTCCGAAATTGAGCCGACAATGACATCCCCCTCATAAACCGGCATCTGTGATACTCCAAAATTGTTCATCTTTTTAGTTGCGTCCCCCAAATTCATCGTGGTTTGAACTCCAACAACATCATTAGTCATGATTTTCTCTGAATAAACCACGGTTTCGGGGATTTCCTCAAGAGCCCTGAAAATCGCAAAAACCTTGCTGTAGCGGGGGTCGACGGAACCACCCTCAATTCGCGCTATTAAGGATTGACTCACCCCTGCTGAACGAGCAAGCTCCGTTTGAGTTAAACCATACTTTTTCCGACGCTTGGAAACCTCGGAGAGATTAGGAAGCTCCATAAAAAAGATAAGAATTTCACACCCTATTTTTCTTTAGGTACGAGCTTATCTAATTCTATCACAAGGCTTTTTGGAAGTGTTACAAGCCCTGCCATCGCAACAAAAAGGCCGATTATGATGACGATTAGAACACTCTCCTTAAATGGTTTGAAGACTAGGAACAGCCCGCCCAAGACGAACATGAAAAAAACCATTAAAAACCCGTTCTTGTAAAAATCATGCAGCAATTTAACCTTCTCCAACTCAATAATAAATCTCCTTTTTTCAATTTCTTCAGATTTCATTTAATGTCACACCCCTATTTTTATTGTTTACTATTTAATTCAATCAATTAAAAAAGGGACGATTTAACTTTAATCTGGTAATCGGCAGTCGTTTTGACACCCCAGATAAGTCTCTCCAATAGACCGCTCGCATACACCGTTTTCATTACAACCTACTACAATGATTTCATTTACTATCCTGTTTTCATGCAATACAATGAATTTATCTATGTTCGGTTTATAGGGGATCCTGACGACGTACGGATTATTAGTTAATAAGGGAATGTTTTCGCCACACAAAAGGATTCCGTTGGAATTAATTGTAACTATGAAAAAACCTTCATATGAATTATTCACAGGGGGAGTAGAGTCGTAAGTAACTTTAAACCAGTCTATATAAACATTCTCCACAGTCTCATTTTCATGATAAGTCAACTGTGCCACGAACGCTTTTTGGTAAATATCGTCTTCAAGGTTAGAGCAGTACTCAGCTTCAGGAATTACTTCCCCTTCCGAATCATTGCATATCCTACAGACTCCGCCGCAGTCGATTCCTATCTCCCCCCAATCCCAAAATCCGTTAGTGCAGGTGATTTGCGTACATTCCCCCATCCAGCAGACTTCCTCTTCGAAGTTGCATTCATTAAGTTTCACTCGCTCTGTTTTCTTGACACACCTAGCATTTTTACGTCCTGGATTCAGACACGACACATTAAGAAAATCTCGAACGATCAAGTCTCCGCGACAGTAAAATTCCCCAACATACTGGGAGACTCCGCAATCTGAATCGGAAAAACAGTTTGGAACGATCTTTGATATGTTGACAGAGGGATCGTTCAAGTTTATGTGGATCTCGTAGTCTGAGTAATGGTTGAATATTTTAAATCCGAAAAAGGCAAGAACTGCGGTCAACGCGATTACGAAGAATATGTCTATTAAAAGAGGGTTTTCCCTATCTTGTTCATCCTCGTTTAGGGGAATCATTTTAAATCTCGTTCGGTTTGAAAGTACCCTCCTCAGTAATTATCCCCGTAATATATCTTGCGGGAGTAACGTCGAATGCGGGATTTCTGGCAGGTGAATCCTTGGGAGTCACCCTCACCCTCGACCTCAAACCCCCGTCATTAAAACCCCAAATAAAATGAATTTCATCTCCAGAACGCTCTTCAATCGGGATTTCATCCCCAGATTCAAGCTTTCTATCTATCGTTGTCGAAGGCGCAGCCACGTAAAAAGGGATCCCGTTTTCCCTGGCGAGCACTGCTTTTTCATAAGTTCCTATCTTGTTTGCGACATCCCCGTTCAAAGCGATCCTGTCTGCTCCGACAATCACAAGGTCAACTTCACCGTTTCTCATGAAAAATCCCGCAGCATTGTCGGCGATAACAGCGTGATCAATGCCCTCCTGACCCAACTCCCAGGCCGTAAGCCGGCCACCCTGACATCTTGGGCGCGTCTCATCAACCCAAACAAAAATATTCTTACCCTCATTTTTCGCAACACGCATTGGAGCTAAAGCAGTGCCCCAATCAACGGTGGCGATGGCTCCCGCATTACAGTGTGTTAGCAACTTCATCCCGTCTTTGATCAATTTCGCCCCGTGAACGCCGATGAGCTCGCAGCGCCGTGCTCCCTGGTTTGCATAGTCGTCGGCGATTTTCACGGGGTCACCGTCTTTAAAGTTTTTTTTAAAGTATTCTAGAGCGTCAAATAGGTCGTGGGCTGTGGGGCGGGTTTTCGCAAGTTTTTCTGAAGCACCATCAAGGTCTTCACCAGTTAATGCTGCGATGGCCATGCCATAGCACGCAGTCGCTCCTATGGCTGGCGCCCCCCGCACGACCATGGTCTTTATTGCGTTCGCAACCTCGTCCACTGTTTTGCATTCAAATATTTTGAATTCATGGGGTAGTTTAGGCTGGTCTATGAGTTTCAAGACTCCGTCTTCCATCCAGGCGCAACGATACTCGGAGATTCCGTCCGAGGTTTTGATTTTCATGATTACTTTTATCTCTCTTTGTTGTAAAAAAAAAGAATTCTAAGATTTTTAATGAGTTTTCTTCTAAGTATTATCCTCACATTGAACATGGCTAAAAAAATACGAGTCTTAGACACTACTTTACGAGATGGGGAGCAGACTCCGGGAGTATCGCTTACAATCGATCAGAAGCTTGAGATTGCGAGGGCTTTAGATGATTTGGGTGTTGATGTCATTGAGGCGGGCTCTGCCATAACCTCTAAGGGTGAGCGTGAGTCCATCAAAAAAGTCGCGTCTGAGGGTCTTTCCGCAGAGGTTTCTAGTTTCGCAAGGATTAGGAGGTCGGACATTGATTTAGCTTTAGAGTGCGGAGTTGATTCAGTTTTTCTAGTGGCTCCGACTTCCGACCTGCACATTAAATACAAGTTGAAGAGTGACCAAGGCAAGGTTTTAGCGGCTATTTCCGATTGTATCCAGTATTCACGGGATCATGGCCTTAAAGTTGATCTTTGTACTGAAGACGGTTCTAGAACGGATTTAAAATTTTTGCTTAAGGTCTTGTCTGAGGGTGAAAAAGCAGGGACACACAGGTTTACTTTGGCAGATACTGTTGGGACGCTTCTTCCTGAAAACACTAGAAGTATTTTCGAGAAAATTACTGCTAAGTCTAAGGTCCCGGTTGGAGTTCACTGTCACGATGATCTAGGTCTTGCAACCGCAAACACGGTTGCCGCTGTTTTAAGCGGGGCAACTTTCGTAGACGTTACAGTGAACGGGCTTGGAGAGCGAGCTGGCAATGCTTGTCTTGAGGAGGTTGTGATGGTATTGAAGTTGGGTTACGGCTTGAAAACTTCAATTAAGACTGAGAAGATTAGGGCTGTTTCGGATCTTGTCGAAAGATTGTGCGGTATTCCCGTAGCTCCCAATAAGGCTATTGTGGGGGATAACGCTTTCACTCATGAGGCTGGAATCCATGTTGACGGGATCCTCAAAAAACCTGAGACTTACGAGCTTATTAAACCTGAGTTAGTTGGAGCTTCCAGACGTTTTGTCTTGGGAAAGCACGTTGGATTAAAGTCAGTTCAGGCGCTTTTAAATGACCTTAAGATAAAGGTGTCTGACGAGCAATTGAAGCGCATTTTTGAGCAAGTAAAGTATATTGGAGATAAGGGGAAGAAGGTTACTTCAGTTGATCTTGACGCTATAGCCCAGAGTGTGTTGGGCTCGAAAAAAGAGTGCAAGATTAAGCTTGAAGAGCTTGTGGCTGTTGCTGGGAACAAGTTTACTCCCACCGCTTCAGTAAAGTTGCGTGTTGGTGATGAGGAAGTCGTTGAGTCTTCAGTCGGGACGGGGCCTGTAGACGCAGCGATTAACGCTATACGGCATGCTACACGGGATATACCGTTTGAACTTATGGAGTATCACGTAGACGCTATTTCCGGTGGATCTGACGCAGTAGTTCGCATTGAAGTTAGGCTTAAAAGCAAGGATCGGATTGTTACGGCACAGGGTACGGGTTCTGACATAATCCTTGCTTCAGTCGACGCAATGATAAACGGAATCAACTTAATTTCAACTTACTCTGATTAATTTTTAAAATGGCAAAGACAAAAGTAGGCATTGTAGGACCTGGAACGATTGGACACAAATTAGTATGGGCTTTGGAAAAGCAAGACGACATGGAATTTATCGGCGGGGCGAAAACTTCACCAGACTGGGCTGCCAGATGGATAAACCGAAAAGGCTACAAGATGTATGCTGCATCAAAAGAGGGCAAACCCGGATTACCTGAAGCCGTGGAAAAATTCGAGGATGCTCTTGGAAAAGATAATGTCGGAGGCTCTATTGAAAATCTCATTGAGATATCAGACGTAATAATCGATTGTTCGGGAAACAAGATCGGAGCAAAAAACAAATCCGAATATTACCTCCCCTACAATAAGGAAAACAAGGAGAAAGTGGGAGTAATATTCCAGGGTGGGGAGAAATCGGATATTGGACTTTCCTTTAACACACGGACAAACTATGATGAATGCAAGAAAGTTTCTGGGACTGACAACCCTTATCTTAGATGCGTATCCTGCAATACTACAACTCTTGCAAGGGTAAACGGTGCAATAGTTGAAGCTGGATTTGAAATCGACTTTCTAAATGTCTCCCTCATTCGAAGGGCACTCGACCCGGGTATGAAAGGCAAAATAATATTAGACGACCTTGAAGTGGGATTGAATCTTCCTTCACACCATGCCCCAGACCTTCAAACAGTCATGGAAGTAGAGGCATATTCACGAGCTTACAAGGCTCCCGTATCTCTCATGCACGTCCACGATTTACAAATAACATTTAAAAGTAAGGCGCCGACAAAAAAAGAGTTAGAGACGATTTTTATGAATGATAATCGGGTTGCACTCCTTGAAACAGCCTCAAACATCGCTGAATTAAAGGAGAGGGCTAGACGGCTGAACAAACTTGATGCACGGCTTTTCCCCGGTGGCGACATAATCCTGGCTGTCATCTCATCAGGGTCATACATAACTCTTAGAGAAGGTAAGCAAGCGTGGGTGACGCTCATGTGCCCGCAAGACTCGATAGTCCTTCCTGAAAACATCGACGCAGTAAGGGCGCTCACATATGATCGAAATCCTGTTGAACGCGATGAAACCCTTGGAAAAACTAATTCCAGTATCTCACTGGATCTTATGAAAAAAGAACTCGAAGACAGCTATAAATAACTTATTTTCACACAATCTGGTATATTGTCACATTACCGTTAGAGTAGGCTTCTTTTAGCCAATCGCATTCATCTAAATTAACATCTCCTATTTTTTTCTCACCTATTCCATAGTAAACGTAGTTAACCCGGTATCTCCCGACTACGTCTGTAATGTTTAGCACGTAATCCCCGTATCTCTCATTCAATTTGTTTTGAGTCTCTTCCGAAAATCTCGGTCTCCCCCCACGTTTCCCCATAACTTGCTTTAAATCGAATATTGCTGTAGGAGGCGTAATGTATGTAACATTCTCTAAATGATGGATGTAATAATATACCCTCGTTGTGTTCACGTAATTCCTGAAGTATTCCTGCGAAGCGTTGAATACCTTAAGAGCTATCATCATCCGCTCCTCCATCTCTCCAGTAGGCATTAAAGTAACAAGCGCATACGGAGTGAAAACATTATTGTGAGTGTAAACAGGAATCAAGGCTGCAGTCTCGTAGTCACTCAATACCACAGAATCCCTCTGAGTGTTATCATCCAACCAATTAAATGAATCCATCATGCTAGAATCGAGTGTATAATGCGGGTATCTTAAATCCGCAAATCTTTTCTGAG
>JBDRAY010000106.1:0-17926 GCA_043823295.1 Methanobacteriota archaeon
CAGAAACCGGGAGAAGGCTGATAAGTTCTGAACGATCTATTGAGGGTAAAAGCGAGGTGGTAGACTCTTTGGCAATAGCGTTAGGGGTTGACTGTAATAAAGCCCAAGCGACGAAGCGAATATTAGATGAAGATTTAAGCATGCCAGACGGGGGGATTGGGAGTGTATCCTGGGAGGAGAAACTTGACAGACTCCGCTCAATAAAACTTATGAGGGCGATAAATTCATCAAGCATGAGAGATGTGAACCAGGTAGAGGAACATGCACGGGCCCTAGTCCATTCAAGTGGAAGGGACATAAACCTGGCTGAAGAAAAATTCGTTGAAACGCTACCAGATCAATTTCCCGGACTCCATCTCACGGAAGAAGACGCGAGATTCTTCTTCTACACAGTATTAAACCCCAACCGAAGCAGCCAATACAGGACGTTAGGCTACCTTTGACATGGCTCACACTAAACCTTTCTTGTGAGCGAGCTCGGCATTTAGGATTCCACCACCTGCGGCTCCGCGCACGGTATTGTGAGATAGGCCGACGAAGCGTATGTTAAAGACCGGACACTCCCTAAGACGCCCAACAGTCACAGCCATGGCCTTATCGTTGTCACGGTCTTTCCGGGGCTGAGGCCTGTTGAGCTCGTCAATGTAGATTATGGGTTTTTTAGGAGCCATCGGAAGGTCGAGCTTCTGAGGCTCTCCCTTAAAGTTTCTCCAAATAGTTTTAATCTCTTCTAATGAAGGTTTTTTACTTGCGAACTCGAGACTCACACAGGCTGTGTGGCCGTCTACAACTGGAACCCGGTTGCAGTGGGCAGAAATCTCAAATGACTCATCGATTAAAAATTTTCCGTCCGAAATCTCCCCGAAAATCTTTTTAGGTTCTTGCTCGCTCTTTTCCTCCTCCCCACCAATGAATGGTACGATGTTGTCGACCATGTCTAAGGAGGGTACGCCAGGATATCCTGCTCCCGAGACCGCCTGGAGAGTTGTGAGGATCATCTTGGAAAAGGGGTATCCAGCCGCTCTGAGTGCGTGAACGGGTGTGATGTAGCTTTGCAGACTACAGTTAGGTTTAACTACGATAAATCCTTTACCCCATCCACGGTTCTTCTTTTGCGCAGGGATTATTTCAAGGTGGTCTGCGTTTATCTCCGGAATCAGCATCGGAACGTCGTCTGTCCACCGGTGTGCGGAAGCATTCGAAAAAACGGGTATGCCAGCTTTTGCGTAAGCTTCCTCAAGTTCTCGCACAGCCTGCTTATCCATCTCTAAGGCAGAGAACACGAAATCGCATTCTCCCCTTGCGTTTTTCGGATCATTCGCATCCACGACAGTCAAGTCCCGGACTATCTTTGGTACGTCAGAGGTCATCTGCCACCGGCCCGCAGTAGCTTCAACATAGCTTTTCCCAGCGCTTCTCGGAGACGCAGCTACGAACGTGACGTTAAACCAGGGGTGCCCTGCAAGCAACCGGACATAGTTTTGTCCGACCATTCCGGTCGCACCCAAAACTCCAACATTAATCTTAGCCATAATGCGTCCAAAAAAATTAGGTGAATGAGATATAAAAATGGTGCTTTAAGGATTTAACTTTAAACAGCGATTATATTCAAATATGGCTCATAAAATCACTATCCAATCTAAACAAAGACCTCCAGACGAAGAAAAGGGAGAACTAACCGAAGCTGCAGAGAAATTGTGGGGGGATAGAAAATTCGAGGAGGCGGCAAAAGTTTTTGCCACAGCATTCCAATTCGGCCGTGCAGCCGAATCCCTTGAAGCTGCGGGTAAAAAAGAGGAGGCCTGGGATATGAGGTTTACCGCACTGAAAGAAGCAGGTAGTGCGAGAATTCAAGGCAGAATCGAGCATGCAGCGGAACTTTACGAGCAAGCTAATCTGTGGAGTGCATCTCGTATTTGTTATGGAAAGCTTAAACCCCCGAATGTTGATGAACCTCACCTTAATCCCTCAATTGCTGGCGAATCTCCTTATGCGAGAAAGATTGCGAAATTAATAATACTTCAGGAAAGTCAACGTAGACTAAAGACGGCTAATTCCAAGAGAGCACAAGATTTGCAGGATACTGGAGATTATGAGCGGGCGATAGGTATCTACCGCACAATCCATGATTTTTTTGGAGTTAGCACATGCTATGGCAGAATGGGTCGAGAGGATTTAGCCGTCAAGTGGAAGCATTATGCTCGTGCCTGGGAGAGCGAGAAAAGATTCTAAGCAGGCCAGCCACCTCAACGTTTCGAAGTTTTCGTTGCTCAACCCTTTCCACGACTTCTTTTACGACCACCGGAATCCTGCCAGAGGGGATAGTTACTTGATCGGACTCCTAAGACTTAAACCAACCAGACTGCAACGCCTCCTGAATAAGCTGCTGACGATCGGCTGGAGGAAGGGTGCGGCCGTTTCCAGACTCGATCCAGCGGCGTTTACTATCAGGGTTTGAAAGCTTGCCTTTGACATCCTCTCCGAGATTTTCACGGGCTCTCTGAGTGAGTTCAAGCCAACGACCTTGTTGTGCTGGAGTAAGCTGGCCGTTGCCACTTAAACGCTCAAACTCTGCCTTCTCCGACCCAGTAAGGTTGGCAAGAACTGCCGAATTGAAAGACTCCCTCGGACCGTCTAATTCAGCAATCCTTGATTGAACGTAGTCGGAGTTGTAGATTCCAGGAGCCCTGTAATTGAGGGTGTTCCGTCCCGTGAAGCTGCCGTGCTCGTCCCGGTAGAGGAGGACCCTGTCAAGATTCGGGAACTGCTGATTAAGATACTGCCCCTCAGACATGACCTGAACCGAGCCGTCACCCTGCATGACGACATGCCTTGAGGGTACGTCCCGGGGGAGTTCCCCTTGTGCGGATCCTGCTGTGAACGGACCTTGACTGCCAGAAGCTTGGTGAGCATCCCACTGGCGCCGTGTTTTGCTAAAGTCTGTGAACTCGGCATTCAAGTCTGCCAGCGAGTCGGTCTTTGAAGCCCTGTTTACGATGCCGTCTGCATTCCGTGTCGCAACATCTCCGGGATCCCCTGCCCCGCCCTTGTATTCGACTAGAGAGGAACTCCTCTTATAAATTTGAGTAAGCTGGCCTTCAGCGGCGTCTCCCTGCTTGTCGAAGGCGTAAAGCCTTGCAAGCTGGTCGTCTTTCAAGACCTCGCGCATGTCAAGAGAACTGTCCTTAAGACCTAATTCACGCTCCAAACCGTTTCTGAGGACATGGTATCTTTCACTGAGCTTGCTCCATTTCTCGGATTTCTGGCTCATCTTATAGCGGACTCCGCCAGGGAAACCCTGCCAGAACTTCCAGAAGTTTGCGTCGGGTGCGAGTCCGTCGTACTCGCCCTGTAGGCGGGCCATTTCCTCCTTTAATCCGGCCATTTCGGGGAGGATCTCCTCGCGTATGGATTCGGAGCCTTCAAGGCTTAAGACAGACCTATGCCTTCCGACCAAACTGTTTTCACGGCACAATGCGGCGAAGTGGGCGTTGCCGGACTGGCGTATTCGCTTCTCAGCGTCCGCGGAGACGGGATTGTCGGGTGCACTAGAAGGTTTTACAAACCCCATCAACGCGGCATCTATGGTGCGGTCTACTCCGGTGAAACGGGTTTTTTCCTCGCCTTCCAGGCGGACTTTCTTAACCTCGGTGAAGGCGCTTACCGCGGCAGAGCCGGCATAGGATAATCCTGCGACCCCCGCACCCACTCCCGTCCCGACCGGCCCGAATGATGAGCATACCATCGCGCCCATACCAGCCCACTTAGTTACTCCAGCACCTCCGCTTACGTTAAGCTGGGCGTCTGAGATGCTTTCATCGGAAATCCTCGAGCCGTACTCCCACCCTTCCTTACCCGCAAGATACGGCGTGGCCGCACCCATTATGGGGCCGATTACGTTCGGCGCAACCTGCATCCCCCCTTCAAAGGCAGCGACGAAACCGGCATTATATGCCGCGTTCTTGGGGAGATTTTGAAGGGTCTCAACAGGATGGTCGACAATCGTGTCGGCGACATCACACACAGTAAAAAGCGCGGTGAAGCCGGCGAACCGGCCGACAGAAGACTTAAGGGGTTTTGGGACGTAACGTTCGACTGGAGTCTTGTACCAAGGCACTCTAGTTGAGGGCTTTGGGGGTGGCGTATACAAAGGTG
Organism: Methanobacteriota archaeon; assembly: GCA_043823295.1. Classification (GTDB taxonomy): domain Archaea; phylum Altiarchaeota; class Altiarchaeia; order IMC4; family SCGC-AAA252-I15; genus SCGC-AAA252-I15. The sequence continues at coordinate 4,156 of JBDRAY010000106.1, forward strand.
GCTGGCCGGATGTTTCAGCCTCGGCGCCGGCCTTTGCACTCGCCCGGTGAAGCGGAGCCGCGCGAGCGGCCTCTTCAACTCGCGCCCATTCTTCCGGCGTAAGCTTTTGCCCGGAGTAAGCCTTCACTTGCTCGGGGGGGAGCGACCTATACCGGGCTACTTCTGCCGGATTCCGCGAGTGTAAAATCACTTGGTCGACTGCCTCTGCGGACAAGCCCATTGAACGGAGGTGCCGCACTGTTTCCCCGGCACGGCGAATGTTTGCTTCGATTAACGGTCTTGTTTCAGGGTCTTGGAGGGCGCGGTCGAGACGCTGCCAGTCTGAGTCGGTTAAACCAGCCCGGGTATCGGTCAACGCCTGTTGTTTGACCGTTCCATCATGATACCTGCGTAAATCCTCCCCTGCTATCGTATCCCCCATATCACTTAAAGTGCCAGGCCCGCGCTGGTAGGCGGAAAGCTCGGATAGAACGTGATTGCTAAAATATTGATTAGCGTTTACTGGTTCGAAACCTAATCCGCGACGAAGCACCCTGAACCGGTTATGCGCTGCCTCGTGAAGATTCCCCTGCATACCATCCGGGACAATTTGTATACTGTAGTCCCCAATAGGAAGGCTTGCCCCGCCTGTCTGGGCGCCAGTCTTAGAAACGGGATTGAAAGCATCCCACCCTTTCTGCGAAAAAACTATCGCATCAGAGTAAGGGGTTCTGCCCTTGTAGAATCTAAGCCCCTCAAATGCCGCCTCAGGAGTGGGAATACGCTGAAGTTGCATAATTGATCTCACCCTCTGCAAGGCAGCCGCCCGCTTGGGACTGCCTTCAGGGGCATTTAATCCCTCAAGCACGCCCCTATTGCGTATCGCAATCTCCATGAAAGCCCGCTCACCTTCCTGAACTTTTGAAGCTGAAGCCTGAGGAGTGAATCGGTAATCGAATTCTGGAAGGCTTCTTTGAAGGGTATCTGTATGTCCACGCCCCATAACTACTCGGTCGGGTTTAACCTCATTAATTCGTTGTAATGCGTGGGCCTCTCTTTGTGCATTGACATCATCCCATAAACCCATTACTTCACTAGGGGAAGGATTTTCTTCGAGTATTTGTAATCCAGACTCCAATCGTTTTATAAGTAATCGCTTGTAATCCGATGACTCTGGAGGTGCATAAGGATTTTCGACCTTTAATTCAGCTTTCAGAGTGGCAATTGAAGCCTCAATGTCTCCAACACTAAATTTACCATCAGAGACTGCCTTAGCAACCTCGACAGCCTTAAACCGGCCCCATAGTTCAGGTTTTTCAAGAGGTACAACCTCAATTCCCTGAGCTTTAAGACGTGAAGCAAGCTCTCCGAAAAAACCGATTTCAGAGGGCCGTCTAAGATAATCCTCTGGAAGCTCAAGACCCACCCGCCCAGGCTTATCACGAAGAAGACTACTGCTAACTTGGTCCAGTTCCCCAGGTACATGCGAGACGCCAATCAGTACCGGACGAATCCCAGATGATACTCCAGCTCCGTGCGGACCTACCATCGCATCACCGGTAACAGGTCCGGAAAGGTCTATTGGAGGCATTCTTGCAGGTTCGCTTGAAGGTGCCTCAACCTTAATCTTTTCAACAAGTCGTTGCTTCCAGTTGTCGGAGGGATCAGATCGAATCCAGTATTTGAGATGCCCTCTTATCTCCTGGGCTCCGGTGGAGGCATTCTCCCCCATTATCGACTCAGTCATATCATTTATTACTTGTCTTACACACGCGGGACCCGAAACCCTATTCGAAGATTTTGAATACTGCCACCATTCAATTTCCCTTCCATTGAATTTGACTGCCCTACCTTCAGCATGCCTTGGAGACTTGTATACTTCAGGTCGTACCCCATAAATTTGCTCGTGTAAATCTAAAATACGAGTCTCAAGTGCACTCATGCTAACCTCATTTGCTAGCCCCCCACCAGGTGATTCCAATTGTATTCTGGGTTTAGTCTGTACCACGTATTTTTCGGGATTGTGTATTCGGTCTATTGACTCGTTTACTCCCTTCCGCACTTCAGGGTTTTTATGTCCTTGGGCGTCCGTGAGCTTGCTTAAGGCCCCTCCTTTAGTCACGATTTTTGCTTCGTCTCGGGCGAGGGTTGCAAGGCGGCGGACTGCGAGGTTTCGGGTGTTTATGGCTTCTGTTCTTGTTTGAGCCATTTTATCCAATTCCTTCGGACTCAGACTCTTGTTTGCCATTTTTTTGTTTAAATCTGTTATTTTCCGGGTTGTAGAATCCAGTAACCTGATATTCTCAGTGGCTAATTCTATTCGAGCGGTAGAGTTCGGTTCTGCGTTGAGGGCGTCGAGGTAGCGGAGTGCTTCGGGCGAGTATTCGCCTCGAAACAACCCGAATCGTCCTTCATGCCTGAACTGCCCTTTCCTCGGGTGGTTTGTTAGGCCGTCCGTGAAGTGTTCTTTTATTACGGCGACCGTGTTTTTCGGGGAAATTTTCCACCTTTTGCATACATTATCCGTCGCGACCTTCCGCTGTTCGGGAGTCATGGAATCCCATATCGCCTGGCGGTCGGCTTGCGGGATGGATTCAATGATATGGTGGTTTGATTCGTGGGCGAGAATGTATTTCGCAGTTTTTGAGGGAGTCCCTAAAAATTTTTTGTTAAGAAGTCGAAGGCCGTCCGTGTTTTTACAAGCTTCTCGAAACCATTCAACGTATTCCTCCTGTGTTGTGATTCCTAAATCGGAAACCCGTGCTAGGCTTTCCCTTGGAACTCCTTTTTTCTGTAAGAATCGGGCGAGTTCGTCGGCCACTACGTCCCGGTTTGAAGCGTCTACGTAAAGGCCTGCATCAGTGACGTCCGCACCCTTGGGAAGATTTAGCTGTGAAAAGTCGACTGCTAATCCACGTGGAGGAAGATTGTGAGAGGTTTTTTTATTTACGAAACGCCGGACCATGGAATCAGCACCCCATACAGTCTCCGGGTTGGCGGTGTTTGAAACGTTCGCAGGGGTTTCCAAAAGGGCTGCGGGAGCTCGTGAAATCTGACGGCCTCCATCCACACCGGATACTTCTCCCAGAGTAGCCCTCGGTGACCTGAGTGAAACCGTCGGATGAGCCTGGGACCTGGCGTGTGCTTGGTCTACCGCCTTCGTGTAAACCTCCCTCAGTTTTTTTGTCGGGATTTTTTCCACATACGAATCTAATTCTGCTTTTGTTGGATTCCATTCCTTGAGGCTTCCGTCATCTTGATTGTATTTAAAGAGGGGTAGGTTAATCCCCTCAGATGCGTACTTTTCTCGCGCTAGGTAGGCGTTTAAAAGGGTATATTTTGCGGGGGAATCCCTGCCTGCGACGCCGATAACCGCATCTTCAGAATTCATAACAGCGTGTACTTCACTATGTCCCTGCCACTGGCCTTTCTGGGAGCGGTGGTAGACGGCAAGTTCTTTTAAATCCTTCATTCCCTCCGCCCTCACCTCGCTGGTAACATGATTGTATCCGTGGGGGTCGTCAACAGGTGAAATTCGCTTTAGCTCTAGTTTATCAGGATCGAGGAGTAGGAAGTGATGTTGTTCACCATACTTGTGGAATGGGACGATGGGTTCGCCCTTAACGATCAGGGATGATGACAGCGGTCTTGACCCATCTCTGCGCAGGTCTGTGAACTTGTTCATAGAAGGTGACAAGTCGAGATATGGTTGTCTGCCCGCACCAGTATCGGAAAGCATTATACTGCTTGTCTCATGGGCATGGAGGAGTAACCTGTCCTGGTCGAAGAGGCTTTTAACTCGGGCTTTTTTACAGGAAATTTCTCGGTTTCCTAGCGTAGAGACGCCAGATTTCGAAGACTCGGCAAGTGTTTCCTTGCTTTTCGGGTCGACTACCTTAACCCTGACTTCACCCATCTGTGAAAGGGAGTCTATTTGATGTGTCTTGTCTTGGGCTAGACGCCGTTCAATATCCCCCATACGAAACATATTGCTCTTCTTGCGCGATAGAAACTTTAGGAATTCAAGCGAGCTGGTTTTTATTTCGCCGGGCTCGGCCATCTTCGATACGGCTTTTTCGAACTGTTCGGGTGTTAAGCGGACTTCGACTGTCGCGCGTTTCTCTCCGTCCAACTCCACTTTGTATGCGTCGTCTTCCAGAACTATCCGCTGAGTATTAGCCTGATTGGGAGTCAAGCCCCGTTCTGCCACAATGCGTTCCATGTCCTTGAGGGTGAAGGTCCTGCCTTGCGAGTCACGGATTACAATCTTGGGGTTTTTTATGTCGCTAAGCTTGTCGACTCCGTGGCTTTTGTCCGCCCTTAAAGCCTCGTTTAGGTCGGATCTTTTAAAGGGCACTTCAGGGTTCTTGTTCACGGCGTTTACGACGTCTGAAGCCTTAAGGTTTCGGTCCGCCTCGAGGAATTCAAGGGCCTGATCCAGTTCGGCGGAAACCGTAAGCGTTCCAGTACGCTCGATCGGGTCGAGGGTAAGCTGAGCGTTCTTCTGCTTTATTTTGACGGTTTGTTTGAGGGTGGGCATTTGCTTGTGTTAGTAGATTGGTTTATTGATTATTTTAAACCGAAATCCCAAGTGTTTATTTGAAATGCAGCAAAGGGTGCCTCGTCCTTTACGGTTTAAGGAACGTGTTTTCATGGCCGGGTTCGGCGGCAAAACCGGGTTCGTCGCAAAATGCGAATCCCTTTCGGGTGAGCAAGAGGTTTATGCAAGCTCTTTCGAGGAGCTTGTCGAGCAGGCTCGCGGCAGGGTGGGGGACGGTAAAGGTTCTGATAAACCGTTCACGCTGGTTTTCAACGATTTTATTCAAGGTGAACAGACATCTTCCGCGCCCTTGGTGGTTCTTAGAGGAAGCCTTGAAGACGGAGCCTACAAAGCCGAAAGCATCGCGGAAGCTCCAGTTATCCAGGCTACTGGAGACTCATTCCAAGCGTTTGTGGACGACGCCATCGTAAGAACTGAAAAGGCAATTGCGGATGGAAAGGGTGCGTTTGATTACCTGAATAATCCGAGAATACAGCTTAATCTGACAGTTCCCCTTTAAATTATTTACGGAACAGACTCCTCTTTTTTCTCGGACAGTATTAGATACTGGGCTCCAAGAGGGGTTCTTTTCAACCACGGTTCCATGAACCTGAGGGTTTTCAAAAAATTCGGGAAAAAGAACAGGAATCTTGTGGAGTGGTGGGTAAATTCCGCCTGCTTGAGTATTCTTTTCGCTTGTAGATAAGACAGGGTCACCGCATCCTTGTCGAAGGGTATTCGCTTCATCACAAGCCTCGTCCCTGGATTGAATGGGTTGTTTTCAAAGAGTGAGAAAAACCCTCCAGGCTTTAAGACATTGAATATTTTTCTAAGATAAGGAAGTCGTTCCGACGGGTCGACGTGGTGGAGGACCCCGTTCATGTAGCATAGATCGAATAAATCAGAGTCATCCAACTCTCCGACCGTTTTGAACCTAACCCTCCCTCCACCGCGTTTTTCACTCGCGTAATCGATTATTTTAGTATCAACGTCAACCCCCAAAACCTTGGAATTCGAAAATTTTTCAGACAAAAATACCGTCGTATCGCCGGTCCCGCACCCGTAATCCAGAATACTTTTGGGGGTGAAAGAAGGAGGCAAGACCTCGATCAAACCTTTGACTCTTCCAGCCATGAAAAAATCTTTTTTCTCCCCAGACAAGGAGATTCCCTTATCGAGCATTTGATCATATTCAAATCCCAAGTCCCGTACACCGGTTTTCCCAACCATTATAAACCAATCCTAAAACAGTTATTTCTTCAAGTATTGGATCTTCTCCAAAACCATGTCTAAGGTGTAATCCACGATCTTGGTGATGATGAGTATCAAGCTCGTCGACAAGAAAAACGTCATAATGATGAATCGAGACCAATGCTCAACGGTCGTGCGAGTCTGAATCCAATCAAGTAGACTGTTAAAAACCATGAGACTACCAATCAGAAAAAAAATTGAGGGAAGAACCCAAAAAACCTTTTCAGAGAAGAATAGTTCGATAAAGTCTTTCTTACGCTCACCAAAGTCTGAGTCAACGCTGATTCTGACAATCCTTCTGGTAAGATAGCTCGAGCAGATTAGAAGGCATCCAGTGATTCCGAAAAGGTTTCCTATGAGGAACCGGTAGATCATCCAGTCGAGCAAGTACTTGTTTTGAATGTAGAAGATGAGTGGATTAATTAGGAGGAGTGAGGAGATTAGAAGTGACAGTATACCGGAAAACCCGAGTATTTTGGAGGGATTGTAGAATAGTGTAGCATCCAGTATGACTTTGAGAAATCGTATCCCGTCTTTTACGGCGTGGAGTTTTGAATCCCCTTCCCTCTCGTGGTAGGGCATGGGTATTTCAACAAGCTTTAGGTTTTCTCCTTGAAGGGTTCGAGCAGTCATCGCCGGCGTGAAATGGAGTCCGTCGGGGAGGGGCATGATTTTCGGAAGGCTCTCCCTTTTCAAAACGCGCATGCCACTTGCAATATCACAAACCTTCTGGGAGGAGAAGAGGGATAGTAGTGTAGCGAACACTATATTGCCCATTCTTCGATGTAAGGGCATCTTGCTTTCACCGTGTATTCTGCTGCCGAGGACGACGTCTGCGTCCTCACTCACCAGTGAATTGCACAAGTCTGCGAAAAAGTTTGGGTCGCAGGTTCCGTCGGCATCGATAAAGCCTAGAAGTTGAGCGTCAGACCGGCTCCAAGCCTCCTTGATTGCCGCCCCGTATCCCATGTTTTCTTGAAAGACTATCAAACTTATTTTGTCTGCGAATGATTGAGCGTATTCGACTGTGCGGTCAGTAGACCCGTCGCTTACGACGGTTATCTGCACGTCGGTTACGGGAGATTTCGAGGTTATTGCTTTTTTCGCTTCGAGGGAGCGATTGATTATTTCTTTAATACTGTCTTGTTCGTTTAGTGCGGGTATGACGATCAGTAATTTTAGCGGCTGTTTGGTTTCAACATCTTTTTTCATGGGTAGGATTATTGTTTTTGAATTAAAATAATTTTTTTTCTACTTCAAGCAGACTACCACTATGATTTTGATTAGATTATTTTGAAGACAGGGGTTTAAGCTAGACCCCCAGATCAGGCTCACACATGAGGGTAAACGCCCGGAAACCCGCTGTAATGCCGCTTCAACCTTGGCTTCTTCAACTCCTACACCGTACGAAATCTTTACTAGCGCGTCACAACACTCTGTGAAATCAGAGTCGATTAATGGAGATTCTAACGCCAAGTCTGCGGCTTCCGAATAGATTTCAGATGACCCTATTCCAACATAGACTGTTCGCCCTGAAGTTAATATTGCACGAATGTCAGCGAGAGTGAAAGCTGATTTATCTTCAAGGAGTAGGTCTGATAGTTCGCTTATGATTATCGCAGTTGTTTCGTCAGCGAGCTTGAAGGCTTCGGTTATTGGAAGTCCCGGAGCAATAGTCAATAGCCTCTCGTTCGGAATCACTATTACGGCGTCACAGTTGGTTTTAAGGTTTTTAAACCCTATTTCAGCATTATGAGCTGTCTTCTTACCTTCCGAGTTGAAGGGTATGGTGACAATTGCCACCGTCAGCGCCCCAACTGTTTTCGCACGCTCAGCGACTACAGGAGCTGCTCCGCTGCCGGTTCCGCCTCCCAATCCACAGGTGATGAAGACTACGTCAGCATCATCCATTGCCTCTGAAATATTCCCGATATCGTATCTCGCGCACCTGTCCCCCAATATCGGATCCGAACCGGTTGAAGTCCCCCCGGTAATCTCTTTTCCAATCAAAATTTTTTTAGGCACATCCAAGCCTAACAAGACCATGGCATCAGTGTTAACAGCCAATAAGTCTAATTTTCCAGCACCCTCATATTTCGAAAGCTCGGCTAGGGTATGACCCCCCCCGCCTCCGACCCCGAAAACTTTAACGCTTAAGTCGCCGCTCATATTACTTTCCCAACTTCTCCGACCACTTCACCGCCGAACTCGACCACTGCCTCATGAGTCTGCTCTTTCCCGTATCCTGCAATAACCCAGACTTTCTGATTCATCATCCACATATTATCCCGGAGGGCGATTATTTTCGATTCAGTCGAGTTTAAGAGGTCGGCTTTTTCATCGGAATACAACACTGAGGAGACAACGTCGCCTACCCCTTCCGGAGAGTTGTGTCCCCCCAGGATTATGACGTATTTATTGTATTTCAGCGTCTGAAAGTTTTCAGCTGTGGCGTAGGTGACTGTAAAACCTTTTGCAGTTAGAGAGTCGTGGAAGTCCCGGTTTAAACCGTAATCAATGGAGTTTGCAAAAAGAATTATTTTTCCCTCCTCGGAAACGCTCGAAGATGAAATGTTCCTCCCCATTTTCACTAAAGTCTCAAGGATTGCTTCAATGTTTTTCTCGGACACAGAAAATTCTTGCTCGTAGTCGCTGTTATCGAATTCACACCTTTTCCTAGCCCGATAGTACATTAATCCCCCACTTATCTTATCGTCTATGCCACCGACGATTGTGTCATAGCATTCTTGAGTCTCACCCCTAATTTGGTTTAAGGGGTTTTCACCTTTCGAGTAGTAGACTGAGCCAATACAGAATGCGTAGACTCGCATGCATGTGTCTGATTGTTTCTTGGCCGTGTCGAACCAGCGTTGTGCTTCCAAGGGTGCTGGTGCATCATCCCGGTCTCCGCAGATTTGGTATCTCGCGGGTCCGGGTCGGACAGGACATTGACTGTAGTCGTGGAATAAGTCGCTGTCGTTGAACAATTCGTCTGGAATCTCCGCAGGGTGGATGAAACCCTTAGTCTTGTAGGAATCCCTGCAAGCCTTGTAGGCGGAAACATCCTTCATCGTGTAGACTAGTTCGCAGAAGTCGTCCATAAATCGGGAGCTTTTTTTAGGAAGGCACTGTCTTACGACTCCAGCCCCCCAGACTTGCTCAACAGCATTGTCGCAAAAGTATTTGTGGGTTACGGGACCCCAGGAAGCTGCTTGGATTGATAGTCCGAGGACGGTTAGGATTATTAGGATACTTTTTTTCATTTTCTGTCGAACATTACGACGTATTGGGCGTGTTTCACCCCGCCTATTTCAAGGGTGTGGGCTTCACTTACTAGTCCTTCCTCGATGGCCTTGGAGACGACCCGGTTGCCGACGAGGTTTGCCATGGTCGCTTGGGAGATAATGTTTGTTAATTCCTCAATTTTTCTCACTTCTCCGCCGTAGAATCTTTCAGAGACGTGAAGCTCAAGCTCGTCTGAAGAAAATTTTTTCCCCAGCAATTCCTCGTCGCAGGCTGCAACCAAGACCTCACTCCCCCTCTCATGAATTTTTGTGTAAATCATCTTATGTTCGTATTTATCACCGCAGAGTATAAAATATATGGAAGAATCGCAGATAAAACAGATTCGGGACACGTTAGGATTCACGAGAGGAACCTCCGATTCGACTGGCTGAAAACTCTTAAAAACTACTGGATTCCAAGTTGCTGTTTCTTTGCGGCGAGTGCTCCCACAAGATTTGCGTTGTTGCGAACTGTCGAGGTTGCGGTCGTCCTCAAATGCTCTTCAAGGTCTGAAACGTCCGTTCTGACCGTCGCAAGCCCTATCAAGTGTTCGACGAGTGGGTGTTGAGAGTCAACGCTCTTTACCCGCTGGCCTGATAAACAGTACTGTACTGGGTGGGCGCCCACGTTTGATTCGGCAATCGTCTCCCCAGCCACATTTTCACCTGCAGGAAGAGACATCGCAAGTGCGAATTTTCGCACTGGCGTTGCATCGTCTAAGTCCCTTAAAGCACCTTTAGCAAATTCAAAAGGGCTTTGTGGTCGAGCGGATTGTGTACGTACTACATTCACAAAGTCGGCGTATGAAAGTGATTGACCGTCAGGCCCGTTCTTGGATACGAAAGTTTCCAAATCGTCAGTCCCAAGACCCATAAGCCCTGCAAGAGCATATGCATCAGTTGCTTCCCCGTCTGCCCTTAATAGGTTGATGGTCGAACCGAAACGATGGCCTGACTTAAGATTTCCTGAAGAAGCCTTCAAAGCTGCGCGGGCATCAAGGGCTGCGGATCTATCATCAAGGACTTCCCTAGCTTTACGTTGCTCGGCCAAACCTTCACATAATTCAGTAGTTGGATGAGCAAGTTTTCTAGCGGCAATACTTCTGTTCATTCCATCGGGATCGTATTTTATGGGTCCTTCAGGTGGGAGTTTTCGTTTATGTTGAGTCATAACAGATTATTAGGGAAAATAGAATAAAAAAGACTACTTGATCCTGCGTAGCGGCCACCAGCCTCCGCATGCAGTGCACTTTACAATCTTGTGGTCTTCAAGGCTTGTTATCTTTGTGTCGGGGCGCCCGCACTGGTGGCAGATGACGTACTCTTTAGCGTAGGCGAGGATCTTGTCGTCAATAATGTTCTTTCTAAGGCGCCTGGAAATCACCGCCCGATTAGCCTCCAGTAATCCGGGAGCGGCAAGCTCTTTAGACAGGAATTGGAGTATGTATTTGGGTTCCCGGTCGAGTTTGCTTGCGATATCATTGAAGTTTCTAATGTAAGTCACGTTTCCCTCAACCCAGACGTCTGCTTGTGGCATTTCGAACCTCTCGCTGGATTTGAGTTTTTCCGGAAGATTTTCCCACAGGCGGTCTAAAAGAGCGTTGTAGTCGTAGTCCATGAACCTAAACTAATACATCATACGGCTATATAAATTGATTCGAAGGCAATAGTATTATAATGTATTCCCCCAGAAAACCGTTGAAACTGGCTGACGTAAAAATTATTCTACAGTCAAAGGATGATAAGGGGAATGTTGTTGAGAAGGTTTTGAGTGAGGAGGAGATTATGGCCTTGAAATCCTCTAGGGAGGGAAGCGATGGTGACTAAGAGTAGGAAACACTTACACGAACTACAAGCCGAAATTAGAGGAAGTACCATGAATCTTATTCCACCAGCTCCCACTCGAGCAGACCTTATGGCCTTAAGACCGAGTACTGTCTCTAAGACCGAATTTCGAAAGAAGGTTTGGGAGATTGCCTCTGATACAGTAGGATTCGGGAGTCCGGGACTCCCAGTGGTTTTCCACGACTCTGCGGGAAAGAAAGTATCCCCCATTGACGTGAAGATTGCGGTTTGCATGGATGCAATGGGGGAAGGGAGCTTTGCGGAAGCTTTACAGGGAAGTGGAGTTGATAGAGGATACGGAGGGTTATCTGAATTGCTGGGAGACGCGGATGTGGTGGCGTCAGAATCTTTGAAAAGTGAGGTTGCTTTTATGGCAGCTACCTATTTGAACAGGGGTGCTGTAAGCCAAATTCGCAGGGGTGGTGCAAACTCTCTGCAACAGGCAGCTAGTATGGCTAACCAAGCCCCAACAATTGCAAATATCCCGCATATTGCTGCAAGGTCTGCAAATATTATCGGAGTCATCCACTCCTTGAGTACGAATACAGGTACGGGAATCCATGCACAAAATGAATTTGTAAAAGCATTAGAACAGGATCCAGCATTGTATGTGGCCTCTAATAACAGTGCTACCGTAGATTACCATGAGGGGAGGTTAGATGACGCCCACAGGAAAATAACCAGTGCATTCGGCCACGGAGGGAGCGACCCAATCTTGAGGAATAATAGGGCGGTTGTGAGATCCAGGATTCTTGAAGAAATTGTGAGGGGTGAAAGACGAGTTGGGACTGGTGAGCCAGACGCAGTCGCATTCTTCAATGCGGCTAGGAAGGATTTTCTGAGAGCTTACGATTTTCTGGGGATTAAACCTCCTGCAGGCTGGGATGCTGATCCCAGATTACTTGCTGATGACAGTAAATTTACGGGTTTAGATGCGTCGAATACTGAGTTATTCCAATTGTGCAGGCGAAACCACATAATCCTTGAAAACAAGAGGAGGTCGGAGGATGCCCAGATGGGAGTGCCACCTCCCTTAAAAGCGCATGTATTCGAAAGGGAGGATACTGCGGAGGTTGCACTGCAGGAGGGTGTTGGCGACGAATTCCACGAAGTTTCAGGCAGCGCCCATAAAACGAAGAGCGTTCTTTTTTCCGTGGTAGACCGTCTTAGAGGTGCTGAAGTCTTCAGATTTAATCCTGACGTCCAAGCAAACCCTGCACGTGTTTTATGCGAAAGATTGAGGAGGTTGGGAGCCGAGTACCGTGGGGTTGCCGACGAGATTGGGGATTCATCCACCATTGTAAGGGATAAGCGAGGGGTTTGGAGTATAATGGGGGGTGAGGGGAAGCGGAAGGGTGGGATTCGTTTAATTGATCAATCTCAGTGCGTCGACATTACCGTAGGACGCTTTGAAGGAAGCTTTGGAGCGGAATACACCGAGGACGATCACACACTACACTTTTACTCTGGAAGTGTCTTGCACGCGAACGCCCTGCAAGGCTTATGTAATGCGGCGCCTGATGGGAGAACTCTTGAAGAATGTAAAAGGAGAGATGCTCAGCAAATTGAAAGGGTTAAAGGGCACCTTAATACAACATTAGAAGAGATGGGTGATGACCCTGCAAGACCAAAAGCGGCAGGCTTTAATCTGGGATACAAGGTTATGGGCGGCTTAAACAGATTAGAAATTAACGCCCTAATGGAAGCGGGTTTGAGCAGGGGGGTGAGGCATGGATTAGCCATTAAGAAAACACAAGAACTGGATATCACAGGTTGTGGAGAATTCTTTGCAGCAGCATCACTCGCCTTTAAAGAAGAACTTTCAGGTTCCACTCCAACACCAGGAGGAGCTCCCCCCAACGGGCGGGGGGACAGTACCAGAACCCGCTACAGGCCCCACTGCAACAAGGCCAATACGAAGCCCCCCTCCACCAAGGACACCTTCAACGCCTCTGACGCCAACTCCTAAGGCAAAAGTACCTTCACCGGTCGTAGATGACCCGGAAAGAACTGCGGCTCTCGCAACGAGATTCGGAGACATTCACGTTAATGACCAGATTGACTTCAGTTATGATTCGAAGGGGAAAAGACGGAGAAAGACATTCAATGTAACGTTTTCGGGATTGACCGCAACTGACAAACACAACCTTGTTTTGGAGTGTGAAAGAACTAAGACTGCTTGGCAAGCGCACCCCAACCGAACCCTCGGAGAGTTCGAAAATGCGAATCAGAAGAGAGGAATTATCATTCACAGAGTAATTGGATATTCTATTGAAGAATTGCTAGCACCAAAACCTGCAACAAGACCTCCAGTCCAGCCAATAGCACAGAGATCCAGCCAGGCTTCGGGGACGACACCCATACCTCGGCCTCCGACCGCGAGACCTCCGCCCGAGCCATTAACCCCTCCGGAAGTCAAACCCCCTGGAAATCCGTTTCACGTTAGTCTTGGATTACGATTAGGAGCAATCTTTAATCGGGGAAAAGAACGTGTTCAAGCCGCTAATGAAGTCTCCCAGTGGTTTGACGGCGACCAGTTCAAGGAAGTCGTCAAAAATCACACAGCAGTCGCATACGGATTGTGCGGTCGAATGCGAGACGGCACGGCAGACCCATATATATTTAAAAAATTCAACGAGCTCGTATCCGATGAAGTAGGCTTGATGGGTGAGTTAGGCTTGACGGAAACAGGAATACCCGAACTCGAACAACACGCACAAGCATTAGGGCTGAGTCAAGAAGAATTCCGGGAAGCATTCTTCCTGGAGTTTGCACGCAATGTGGAAAACAAATTCCCCAGTAGCGAAAATCGGGAAAAGATCCTGGTAAGGGTCCTCCAAGCTAATACAACTTTTGGAGAAGATCATTACGC
>JBDRAY010000107.1:0-2839 GCA_043823295.1 Methanobacteriota archaeon
ATGATCTTCGGAGGCACTCTGACCGTAATTGGCCTTATACTAATCATTCTGGGTTGGGCGCACGTCTACAAGTCTTGCGGGGCGCTTTCAAGTTCCGGGATATACAAGTTTTCCCGCCACCCCCAGTATCTGGGTATTCTACTCGTGGCTTTGGGTTGGATCATCCACTGGCCGACCATACCCACACTAATAATGTTTCCCATAATTGTGGTAACTTACTTCAAGCTTGCGAGAAGCGAGGAAAAATATTTAAATGAAAAGTTCGGTAAAAAATTTTTGGAATACCAAAGGAATACTCCGATGTTTCTCTAACCGGGTTTCTCCAAAAGCTGAATCCCCTTATGAATCTTCCGGAACTCATCCACAGCCCCGCCAAAATCATACGGCTCACTAAGCGCCTGCATGAACTTGGCGGCCCGATTAGTCACTGTCTCCCGTCTATCCCTGCACTGCTCTTGCAGTGGCCCATTCCCGCATTGGCCTTCATGCTCGCTTAAAATGGCGGCATAAACCGCCTGGATTGTTACATCCCATCTCAGTTTTTCAGATGCTTTTCTACCATATGTACCGTCAAGTAGCCTTCTAAGCTCATCCGCACTTAAATCATCCACAATGCTTCTTCCCTCCTCCCTTGCGGCGATGCGGGTGTTGAAGGCCTGCATGTATGCATCACGCCTCTCCTCTGTGCTTTCCAACTCACGGCCGACTAGAAATCTCTGCGCGAACGCTAATCCCAGCTTTGAGGCTATGAGTGGTTGAAGGAAGTTTCCGATGGCGTCTTCCCGCAAGCCCGTCTTGGAGGTTAAGGATTCGAAGTCTGCCTCGGGGAGTATGAAACCAGCCGAATTGGTTGTTGGATTCTTACGGGTGCCCCCGTTTTTGAATGCGATTTCAGGTATGGCTTGGTCGAACCCGAATTCTTTGTGGACGAGCATCTTCCCGAAGGTTGCGGGTAACTCGTAGTCTAATGCATTCTCGATTGTTTTTGCTCCAAAACAAGTGCTCCCAACATTGAAGGCTAGACGTGCAGTGTCTTCACCATCGTAATATGCGAGAAGGACCGGCGACTCATCCGCCACATACGTAAGCTCGGGAGATTCATCGCTTATGCCGAATCCTAGAAGGGGTTCGTAAGCTTTCCCAAACTTTCTAGTACTGTCTTGTAGTCTTGACACGGAATCCACGCTCCAACAGTTTCTAAGCACTGCGTCAGCGGCGAAAAACGGAAGATCGATCATTCCTTGAGCCATGTTTCCGTGATGTATCATCAGATAACTGTAGTCTCCGAGCATTCCCCCTTCCGCCATCTCATGGTTTAGCTCTAGAAGGTTCCTGGTCACGTAGTATGGTTTGGCTTCGATTGCTGAGGCATCGCTCATGAAACTTTCATGGGCGGCATCGTCTCTTGCAAGGGGGTTTTGAAGGAGGTGCATTGCGACGGGTCCTATGCAGTTTCCCGGCGGGCCGTATTGCCCTGAAAAGTCCTTTACGCCGCCTTCTCCATCTGGAACTTGAATCTGAGTTTTTTGTGCTGATTGCAAGACCTTGACTGTGTCGGAAAACCTTGTAAGCTTTGGAGTCCCCTTCCCACTTCTATGAGCCTGTTGATCCCTTTGTAAGGCATCATCTAAAAGGTCTTTTACAACTCCCATGTACTCAGGGCCCCAAGACCCTGCATCCGCTACGAGCTTGCTCTCCTCGGAGTCTGGTAGAATTGCCTTAGCAGCCCTCTTAAAACCAACTCCAACAGTCTTTTGCGCCATCTCCAGTTTATTATTAGGGGGGAAATTGTTTTAAAACCACTTTGAGATGATTTGCTGCTGGAACTCTCGGTAAGCTGTAGACAAGTCTTTGGCTGTTTTCCTAATCCTGTCTTCTGAGAAGCCGTGTTTTCCTGACAGAAACTCGACTAATCCTCCAGTATCCACTCCCCCCCAATTAATCTCGTAGTCTTCGGAGACATTAGGTTTCAGGAAGATATTGCGAATCCTCTCCAAGTCGGGAATCTCGAACTCGCTCATCCTACCTTCCAACACCACCGCCAAACCCTTCTTAGGCCCAATTCCATGGACGCCTTCGTTGAAGTCGGTTCCGATGAGTATCGCAAGGTCAACGAGCTGCTCCCGGCTCAAACCGGAATCCGCCAACACTTCATCCAAAAAAAGCATTTTAAGCTCAAGCTCTCCCGAAAGAGTGAGTCCTTTAACCAGTATTTTCGAGCCGAACAAGAGTGCATCATAGTCTTGGCTTCCGACAGCCCAGGCGTCACCACGCTCGACTAGGAGGGCGCATTGCGATTCCCCTTCCCCCGGAGCCTGGATGTACGGAACCCCCATAAACTCTAAAAGCTGTTTGGATTCCTCGAGCATGTCTTTGGTAAACCGTGAGGTCCTCATGGCGTATTTTCGCGCGTCTTCAAGGCGTCCTTCCGCTTTCGCCTTCTCCCACTTCCTCTCGGCCTCCTCCTTGGCCTTCCGCCTCTTTCGAATCTCAATCTTTTTCAGCTCGTCTGGCTCGCCGTCAAAGACGTATATTGGCTTTATCCCAAGTCGTAGAAGCCTTACCGTACGGTAAAAAAGTCCCGAAAGGTGTGAGGTCACGTTGCCGCCTCCGTCCATAAGGGGCGTTCCGTCCGCCTGGCGAATCGACGCCAGAAACTGGTACAAACTGTTTAACGCGTCCACGGCAATCGTCTTGCCCGACAGATCGTTCAATGAAAGCGGCTTGTGGACTACCAGATCCTTAAGATTTACTCCCATATTGGATTAATTAAAAAACCTTGTTTATTAATTAGCTTGCCGAAAGCTCGTAATCCAATCTGGGGCGATGATGTTACCTG
>JBDRAY010000108.1:0-18610 GCA_043823295.1 Methanobacteriota archaeon
CCGTCTGGAAAAGTCTTTGGAGTCACCGGCTCATCACCCACTTTCTGAAGATTAAACCTATCCCACGCTTCCCGGAAAGACTCTCTAGCCCCGTTGAAATCTCCCTTAACATTCTTTAACTCATCCTTTTCAAGTTGCTCCCCAAATTTCGTTAAATCAGTCCTAAGCTCCTCCCTAGATTTCACCAAGTAAGAATATTCCTCGTTAGGCCTCCACTCAAGCAGCCGCTCAGCGCAAACTGCTGCTTGTACTCTCACGTTAATGTTCCCGTCTTCGAACATCCTCTTGTGGAGTTCCTCGCTGAATTTGTATTCATTGACCGTGATGTCGGAAAGCTCTCCGGTGGAGATCATTTCAGTTATCGTCTTAAGCGCGCCCAAACGTATCTCATCCCTGTCGTGATGGGATGCTGCAGAACTTAATACGTCGAATGCGTCGTCTCCCATGACTGTGAGAATCCTTCGTGCGGCGGCAACTTCTTCCGGATTCTGACTCCCCAACCGTTTCACAAGCTCGGTCGCAATAAGAAATACCGGTTTGTTCTTCTCCTTATCAAATTTACCGTCCGTCTGCTTTTCCACAACCCCGATGATATCCCGTGTGATCCCAAGCTGCTTGTTAAGCTCTCCTACAACCTTCCTCTCACCGCCCTTATTTTCCCGGGAAAATTGTATGAGCTTATCCACGTGAGGGGTGACGGAGTCAAGCTCCTTCTCGGACCAGTTACTCCACTTTCTCTTCTCCCTGGGTCTTTGGGGGGGTAAGGGGCCGAACGGGTCGTCTGGAGTATCCAATCTTATCATGGGTCTCTCACGCTGGTTTATTGACTTAACGTGATGTTTTTTCTCCTTCACTCGGTCTTCATGTAATATTGGAAGTTTTTCCTCGACTGCAGGTCTCACAGTCTTTTCACGCCCCTCTCTCACATCATCTCTTCCGCATGCTGCAACCGAAGCAGCAACCGCCGCAGCTACTACTGCAGAATAAGCATGAGTCTTCCCACGGTTTCTTGAAACCTGTTTTATCATGTAAAATAATATGGTCTACCCGTATTTATTCCTGGAAAAACCGAATAATAATTCATGTGCGCTCACAAACAAAGGCAGAAGGAATTAATCCCTTCAAAAAGGAGTGCGAGCCAAGCAAGGTCCCAACTCTATAACGCAGCCTCTGAAGCAAACTGCGACATGGAGATGAGCAAGCTTTTGGCCTCCGTGAAATATAATCCAAACCTTGAAGATGAACTTCTACCAGTCCTTACGGAGGCCTCGAAACTCTCCCCCCCGGCTTTCAAAGTCGTCGTTGACATGCTAGAGTTCTCGTCGGAGGAGAAGAAACTTCAACAGGCGCTCCCTCACATGCCAAAGGCCGGGCCGGACCTTAACCGCCAGATTGCGACGCTAAGACAGCTGCGTAGGCTCGGCCTCCCATTGACAGGGAATACCATCACCCTGGATGTCGGCCACCTTGCAGGTTGGGACATTGACTTGACTCATTATGATCCGCTAATCGGTAGAAAGAATCCCGGAATAGCACGCGAAATGTACTACCACGTGTTAGCGTACAATTCCGCGGTTGAAGCCAATGAAATTGTCGGGACTTCCGGAAGGCTGGCGCCCTTTGACCTGAATCTCGCTTTCGTAGCATTGAAATCCCACCCTGAACCTCTTTCAAACATTTTTCAGGCTGACTTCCCACCCGTCTCAGAATTAACCCCCCCTGAAGACTTGGACGGATTCCTTCTGCAGCTTCCCAAGTTCACTCAAGCCTCGATAAACCAGATGGATGATAGGAAAAAACGCGGTATCTGGCGGAGCCGGGTCGAAGCCATCGGAAGAACCCCTAAAATAGACAGGCAGAAAATGATGTTTTAATCTAAATTACGTGTGATGCCTTCAACTTCTCGCACTGGGCAAGCTCGAAGTCACCGCTTTTTTTAGGCAAATAGATGAAACAATTCCTTTCGGGGTATTCATTCTTGTGGAGGTTTTTCGCGCTTTTGATATATCTATCAAGCACGTAAGACGAGTTTTTTAAGGTAGTTTCTTCGGGGGTAATTGACGGGTCGATCAATTTTGCAAATAATACTTCATCGGAATAGTCGAGGCTGTTGATCTGAAAGCCGCTTCCGAATACGTTGATTGGCAAAAAAATTATGTTTTCACCATTCAACGCCTCCTCTTTGAGGTGGAGGAGGTTTTTGTAGGAATGTTTATCAATGCCAGAAAAGTCCTTCCAGTAATCGTTTCCGTACTCTTCGTGCATGTCTGGCACGTACACGAAAAGTGACCAGGCGAACAACACACCCAAGATGATTGCTGTTGAAGCATTCCTATTTAACCCGAATCGAGAGAAATACTTGGCAGTCCAATCCAGCCCGATTGCTGTCAGGTACAAGAGGAATGGTGTCGCGGCATAGTAGTACCTGGGACCGTAACAGGTCCCACGGTTCCAGTACAATGAGTAACCGAATATGAGCAGCAGCGTCAACACTGCGAGTGTGACGGCGAGACGGCGCTTGGGTGCTATCATAAATCCAAGTGGTATGAATATGAGAGATGTTACCGGCCATCCGAAGAGTATGTGGTTGAGCCATGAGACATTGAATTTTATGCTACGTAGGGCGTCACTTATTCCATGTCCGTATTCACCCGTGAAATAATTTGCCGTGCACCCCCTGTCGACTCCAAAACTAATTCTATTACAACCTGGACGGTCTGGATTTGCGATCTGATAATACTTCGTAGAAGGAAACATTAGGAATTCACCCGTCAAAGCAAGGTTGTAGCTGAGGAGTAGCAAAACGAAGGCGGCAGCCACTCCAGCGGAAATAATAATCGATGTGCACGTCTTTCGATTACACTTGACTCGTGAGAGTGAGAGTATTGGCATAAAATACAGTCCCCAGACTGGCACGCCGAGAAAAACGGCCGTAAGAGGCCGTGTCAGTGCGAGCGTGCCCAGTGCAACACCTGCAGTAACTGCCCACACTCTTTTCTCACGTCTTTGAAAGAGGATGCCGGAATACCAGATGACTAGCATAAAAAATAGTTCACTCGTGTGTGCCATATAATTCGCTCCCATAATTCGCATGAACGGGGATAGTATGGCAAGTATGCTTGCAATCAATCCTGTTCGTCTGCCGAAGAGCATTCTTCCGATGTAGTATATCAGAACTACGTTGAGGGAATGAAGGAAAGGGTTTACAAGCCACGGCATCCTGAAAATTAATCCTACTGCTAGAATTAGCGGCCACCCCGGGGGGAATATCCCCCACGTCTCGTTTTCACCTGGGTACAAATGCTGGTACCAGAAGTGTTGTGATGGGAGGGGGGGATTCGCAATCCTCCCGGCAGAATAAGTTTTGGCTTGATACACGTACATGACGCTGTCTTGGATGTGGGGTATTCCATCAAGGATGAGGATGGTTGTGAGGGTGGTGGAAATCAGAGTCAGGAGGAAAAGCAATAAGGGTATTATCCGATGGTTCCCCCATCCTTCCATTATTTTTTCCTTCTCCCAATTAAAGCCTTCTCTTTCCTGGCAACGAGAAGCCTCGTTTTCATGACGGTGTCCGGGTTCAGGCTCATCGAGTCTATCCCGCACTCTACCAGAAACTCGGCGAACTCCGGGAAGTCGCTTGGCGCCTGCCCGCAAATCCCTATCTTCCGCTTATACTTGTGTGCGGACTTGATTACCGACGCTACCATCCGCTTTACGGCAGTCTCCCTCTCATCATAGATGTGTGCTACAAGTTCACTATCTCGGTCTAGTCCAAGGGTTAGCTGTGTCAAATCGTTAGTCCCGATTGAGAATCCGTCAAAGATTGCACTGAACTCATCGGCGCAAATAACGTTTGAGGGTATCTCGCACATGACGTAGACTTCAAGCCCGTTTTTACCTTGAACGAGCTTGTTCTTCTTCATCTCGGCGATGACTTTCCTACCTTCCTTCGGAGTCCGGCAGAATGGGACCATGACCTTCACGTTGGTCAAGCCCATCACATCGCGAACCTTGATTAATGCCTGACATTCCAGTGCGAAGGCCCTGCGGTAATTTTCGTCGTAGTATCTGGACGCTCCCCGCCAACCTATCATGGGATTGGATTCAACCGGCTCGTAAAGACGCCCTCCAATAAGATTAGCATACTCATTCGACTTAAAGTCTGAAAGCCGAACAATCACGTCATTGGGGTAATAAGCCGCCCCAATCCGTGCAATGCCTTGCGCAAGCTTGTCTACGAAAAATTCACTTTTATCCGAGTAACCGTGGGTGAGCTCGTCAATCTCGTCTATTATGTGGCGGTTTTCACTCTTCCTCTTGATTTTCTTATAGTCGATTAACGCTAGGGGGTGGATTTTTATGCACGAGTTTATGATAAACTCTTCCCTAGCCAGTCCCACTCCGTCGTTCGGGATCTGAGCTTGTTCGAACGCTTTCTCCGGAATCCCAACATTCATCATTATCTTGGTTTTGGTTTTCGGGATCTTGCTTATATCCGTTTTTTTCACTTCAAAGGGGAGTATCCCCTCATAGACTAAGCCTCCCTCTCCCTCGGCGCAGGAGACCGTCAACTTCTGGCCCTTTTTCAAGACTAAAGTCCCGTTTCCAGTGCCGATCACGCAGGGAATCCCAAGCTCCCTGGATACTATGGCTGCATGACAGGTCCTTCCCCCCCTGTTAGTCACAATCGCAGATGCGACCTTCATGATGGGTTCCCAGTCCGGATCAGTCATCTCGGTCACCAAGACCTCGCCTTTCTTGAATTTCTGGATGTCGTGGACGTCTTTAATGACGTTTGCAACTCCCGCCCCGATTTTCTCACCCACCGACTCGCCCTTAACTAAAAGCTTACCCTTCCTCTTCAAAATGTATTGCTCCAACACGTTCTTCTTCTTCTGGCTGTGGACTGTCTCCGGACGGGCCTGGACTATAAACAGTTTCCCGCTTCTCCCGTCTTTCGCCCACTCCATGTCCATGGGCTTTTTGTAATGGTCTTCAATGATTACCGCCCACTTGGCGAGAGTGAGAATCTCCTCGTCGGAAACCACAAACTTACGCCGCTCAGACTCGGAAACATTCACGTTCTTCGTAGGCTGCTTGCTACCGTCTGCGGCATAAACCATCTTAAGCTCTTTCGAGCCTAAAGCCTTTGATATTATCGGAGTGAACCCTTTCTTAAGAGTCGGCTTGAACACGTAATACTCGTCAGGGTTGACCGCTCCTTGCACGACGTTTTCACCAAGACCCCAAGCTCCTGTTATGAACACGGCGTTTTCAAACCCGCTTTCAGTGTCGATGGAAAACATGACTCCAGAGCACGCGAGGTCGCTTCTAACCATCTTTTGGACTCCGATGGATAATTGTACTTGGAAGTGGTCGAATCCCTTGTCGACGCGGTATGAGATTGCGCGGTTCGTGAACAAGCTTGCGAAGCATTTCTTGCAGGCTTCGAGGAGCTGGTATTCCCCCCGGATGTTGAGGTACGTCTCTTGTTGTCCTGCGAAACTTGCGTCAGGCAAGTCTTCCGCGGTCGCGGATGATCGGACTGCGACATCCGTGTTTTTCTCGTATTGACTTGAAAGTTTCCTGTATGCGGCGAAAATCTCTTTCTCCAAGTCTTTCGGAATCTCAGCTTTAAGAATTAGGTCGCGGGTTTGCTGGCCTTTGCGCATGAGATCCGTAACATCGTTAGTATTGACTGTGGACAGAGTCTTCTTAAGCTCCTTTCCAAGACCTGACGCTTCGACGAGGTGAAGATATGCCTTTGCGGTTATGGCGAACCCGTTGGGAACGTTTACCCCATTCTTCTTTAGTTTTCGATACATCTCTCCGAGAGATGCGTTTTTCCCGCCCACGAGCGGTACGTCAGAAATACCCAGTTCATCAAACCATAAGATGAATTTCGAAGCTCTAGCTGTCATAGGTTAAGTATCCCCTTGGGAATTTAAATAAAAATCGAGTTTATTTACCAGTAAGCTCTTTGTTTCTTGTAGAAATCCTTGATGTTGGAATTTAAGGGGCGATTTTTACATGTTTTTCCCAACCCTAAACCGTTATCCTCCTCCTTGTTCCACCCACGCTCGAAAGTTCGCTGTTTTCGGTTTCAAGCTTTCCCGAGAATCTGATTGCATTTTCGTGGATCTTGTAGTAAGGCAGGCCGTCTGAATTGAAATAATACTCCACGCAATCCCTCAAAACAGGAGACTGAAAATACCTTTCAGGAGGACTAAAACACTGTAAAACCTGCTGCCTGTATTCCTGGTTTTTGATAAGCATCGGCAGGCTCAAGTGGCCTGCACCCATCCAAACGTATATTAATGGCGTCCTTCCGACTCTCTTTTCAAGAAGCGGGGCGATGTATGAGTCTGTTTTGTGTATTGTGAGAACGCTCCTTCCCTCCCTCCTCGCCCCCTTGATTATGTCGTCTGAAGCAACCCCTACTTCAAGTAGCCAGTCCGGCATCTCACCCTCCTTGAACCGTGCAATACACTTGGCAATCTTGTGCGGCGGCAACGCGTCGGCGAGTAAAGCCCCGCTTAAAATTCCCCCCACCGTAAAGGCAGACTTCTTCAGGAAACTCCTGCGCGAAAGCTCTCCTTGACGGCCTCCCCCTAAAATCTTTCTCGTAAGTGCATACCCTATTACTCCCCCAACAAGCATGAGCGGCAAATCCGCCACCCGCTCTAAAGTCGTTTTTTCGGCTTGAGCATCAACACTCCAAAGTGTTTTTCCAGTTCGCTGAGCTTCGGCATAAATCTCTGGATAATCCTGTTTAAAGCTCTCGTAAACATATTTTTCGGCGTGTTCTGTCTTACTGGGCTGCTTGCCTGAAGGAGGGGTCCAGAATCCTTCAAGCACGAATGCGTCAGCCTCGCGAAATGGGCTTGTTTCAGCAATCCGTGGGGGGCCTCCAGTATGCGATCCCAACTCGACTATGTAATCTGCGTTTCCGCTGTTTACCCTCTCAACAGCCATAATATAAAAATTATTCACTTACATGGAAAAAAGCATTAATCATGCATTTGCTTGTTCCGCTCAGAAATCTTTGATGTTAGACTTGAAACAAAAGTGCTGGCCGAGTTCACGACCGCTTTAACGGGCAGTCCCAAACCCTCAAGGCAGTCAAAGCCTATCTCATTGTCTGCATCTCCATGATCCCACGTCGCAGGATCTGTTAATTTCCCGTCAGCTCCAATCTCCGCCAAAACTTCCCCACCCTCCCAGAAGGGGTAGTTCTTCGGCCGCTTCCTAAAAAGTCTCACGGAATTCAATGGCCCCGATCCGGGGGGATTCGGCGCGATCATCATTATTGCTGCCGGCTCCTCACCAGCCTTCGTAAAAAGGGGTATTTCAAAATGGTTGAAGTTTAATCCATCGCTTCCCCGGGCGAGTTCGCTTGCGAGAAACATGTTTTGAAAACACGCCCAAAGCAGTTTATTGTCTTTGAAATAAGCCTCAACATCAGCCATCGATTTAAGATTCCCTTCCGGTTTGCCACCAACAACCGGCTCCGTAGAAACTCCTAAACTACTGGAAAGAATTTTAAGTCTTTCTGTGGAAACGGCGTCCAATTGTCTAATGTCCTTTGTCAGGCGAGGAGTTTGAAAAAACCTTAACACATAAACCTATTACTCTTACCCCTTAAATAAATCTCAAATAAACAATGGCGCGAAGACGACGGCGACGATGGAGACGAGCTTTATAAGTATGTTCAGGCTTGGGCCGCTCGTGTCTTTGAATGGGTCTCCGACTGTGTCTCCCACGATTGCTGCCTTGTGGTTTTCTGAACCCTTACCCCCCAGATTCCCAGCTTCAATGTATTTTTTCGCGTTATCCCAGACTGCGCCGCTGTTGGCCATGAAAATAGCGAGCAAAAATCCAGAAACGATTGTTCCTCCCAAAAGCCCTCCGAGTGCTTCAGCCCCAAGCGTCACTCCGATGATAATCGGTGTGAATATGGCTAATAGTCCTGGCAGAATCATTTCCCTTAAAGCGGCTTGAGTGCTTATCTCAATACATCTCTTGCTGTCTGCCTTGGCTTTGCCTTCCATAAGGCCTGGAATCTCTTTGAATTGTCTTCTAACCTCCTCGACCATCTTGATTGCTGCTTTCCCGACACTTTTCATTGTGAAAGAGCTGAATAGGAAGGGTAGCATCCCGCCGATGAACAGTCCTGCAGTGACTGACGGATTTGTAATGTCGATTCCGTCTATTCCAGTCGCCGCGACATAAGTCGAGAAGAGTGCAAGCGCTGTGAGAGCTGCCGATCCAATGGCGAACCCTTTTCCAATAGCGGCAGTCGTGTTTCCGACGGCGTCAAGCTCCTCACACCTGCGTCTTACTTCCTTTCCAAGTCCCGCCATCTCAGCAATACCTGCCGCATTGTCTGCGACCGGCCCGTAAGTGTCAGTGGAAAGAGTAATTCCTAAAGTGGCGAGCATTCCCACCGCCGCGATCGCAATACCATAAATTCCGCCGTAGTGTTGGGCAACCAGCACCGCGAAAGCGACCACGAGAACGGGCACCGCAGTAGAGAGCATTCCAACACTCATCCCTGAAATCAGTACTGTTGCCGAACCCGTCTCGGAGGATTCAGCGACTTCCCTCGTCGGCCCGTATTTGTCTGAAGTGTAGTATTCTGCTGTAAGCCCTATGATTATTCCAGCGGAAAGTCCTGCGAGCACTGCATAGTATAACCCTATGTTCTCACCGCCCATAACTTTTCCGACTAGGAAGTAGCTTGCGATAGCGATAAGTATTGCAGCGATGAATGTCCCCTTATTTAAGGCGTTGTGAATGTCTCCACCATCATCTTTAATCTTGACGAAAAACGAGCCGACAAGAGATGAGGCGAGGCCTAATGCTGCAATCGTTAATGGGAGAATAATCCCTTTCTCCCCGAAGGCTAGTACTCCAATAATCATTGCCGCGAGAATCGAGTTCACGTATGATTCGAACAAGTCTGCTCCCATGCCTGCGACATCACCCACATTATCCCCCACGTTGTCTGCGATAACTGCAGGATTTCTAGGATCGTCTTCAGGAATGCCCGCCTCAATCTTCCCCACAAGGTCCGCGCCAACGTCAGCACTCTTAGTGTAAATCCCCCCTCCAACACGGGCGAACAATGCGATAGACGAAGCTCCGAAACCAAATCCGACAATAAGGTTAGGATCCCCCAACAACAAGTAAAAGACGGTCACACCCAAAAGCCCGATAGCGACAACGCTCATACCACTTACTGATCCGGAAGTGAATGCGACTGCAAGACCCCTATTAATACTTTCTTTGCTGGCTTCAGCAGTCCTCCCATTTGAGATCGTGGCAATGCGCATTCCAATATTTCCCGCTAATGCAGAACAGAATGCTCCAACCAGGAAAGTCACTCCAGTAATCGGGGTGAGAATGTAACTTAAAATTATAGCAACAATAACCACAAAAACGACCAAGACCTTGTATTCAGCATGCAAGAAAGTTAAGGCACCATCACGTATTTCATCGGTTATATCGGACACACTCTTAGATTCAATATTAATCCTCTTAACCCACAATGCCTTGTAGGCGGCAAACAAGAGACCTACAAAACAAACTCCTAACACAAGTTCAATCATTTTCCAAAAATATTACACAAACAAGACTAATAAATAATTTTTCTCGCATCCCAAATTATCTCACCGTGGTCAAAGGCAAGTTCAGGCAAATCATACAGAGGAAAAAATCTAGCCTCCCCGGCATCATCACCTGCTGAGAGTTCACCCCCGAAAATTTCGCACAAAAAAACTGCTGATACGGTATGTCCCCGCGGATCCCTTCCCGGATCAGAATACACTCCCACAAGCTTTTTAATCTTTACTTCAAGCCCAGTCTCCTCCGAAACCTCCCGCACACAAGCTTCCTCACAAGTCTCCCCAACATCCACAAAACCGCCAGGAAGAGCCCACAAACCCTTAAACGGGGGATTCCTCCTCCTAATTAATAATATGGTGTCACCGTCAACAACAATACCATCAACCGCAAGTAACGGAGTAACAGGCTTGCCCATAATATTTAAATTACAAAACAGACATAATAAACCCGAAAGACGGGCCTGTAGTCTAGTCGGTTATGCCGGAACCCCTTTTCTTTTTGTAAAAAGAAAAGGTGTTTCATCCCCAAAAGAAAAACCTTATAAATAAATCTCTTCTATATCATTACCCCCATATCTACGGGCCTGTGGTCTAGTTGGTTATGACGTCGCCTTTACGAGGCGAAGGTCACCGGTTCGTATCCGGTCAGGCCCACACCAACCTTTTTCTTTCTTTTAACAAAAGAAAGAAAAACGTTGACGAAAAAGAAAGAAAATGAGGGGAGTCTTATGACTCCTCGCGGCTGGCATGAAAAGAATTTGATCCTAGTTTCTGAGTTTCCTCGGTATTCTCTGTGTTTTTCCCCTCTCCAAGTATTCCCTTACGATTGATGCTGTTTGGACGGAATTTATGGAGTTAAACACGCGGGAGGCTTCCTCGTGTGTGGACTCGGTTATAGCGTTTAGGATAGGCTCGCCAAGTTCGACTTGAGTGTTTATTCTACCAGCTATCTCCTTTTTCCTGGCTTCTAGTGATAGCGCCTCCTCACGGCTTGTCGGAGGATTTCGGGGTAAATCCAGTGTTGAAGCGACGTCGTCTGGGAGTGAGTCATAGACGATGTCGGCCCAGTTGACGGCCATATTGAATTTCCCGACCCCCAGCGAGTTAAGCGCGCTTAAGTCCGGGTTTGACAGTCCGACAGCTCCGTGTTGGGCGAGCACCACCCTGCCTTCAAGAGCATCGATTATCTGGGAAGTTAAGGGCAAGTCCACATTTTTTGGAATCTTTAAGCCTGAATCATCATAGAGGTTTCCGTGCGCCGTCCCGTTTTGGACTGCCAGGAAATGCGGGAAAACAACGCTTTCATGAAGCTTCGCAACGTAATCCACCGCCTCGGAAACCCTTGTGTTCTCGGCGGCTCCGATCGCGCTCAACTCGACTTCGAGTCCAACACCTTGAGGGAGAATTTTCGCAAGGGCGGCGGTTATAGACGCATTCAAAACCAGATCATCCAAGGGTGACGCGTCCAATGCGAAGGAGGTGAAACCGGCTTCAACAAGTTCCCCTAGAAATCCCTGAACCCTTCCTAATTCGGCTTGATCTGGGGACTTCACCTTCACGTGGTCGGCGTGGACTGCAAAAGGATTTCTGAAATCCAGTCTCTCGGCCTCCTCAATAATCGAGGCTACTAGTTCCTTGGGAGTCTGACGGGTATAAGAAAGTTCGCTAGGCGCGATTTCGAAGATTACGGCTGTGTCAAGCTCTTTCGCAGCCTCCATAATACCCCTAATCGAAGCCGGAAACCGGATGTTAGCCGCTAGAATACTCTTTCCACTTCCCTTTAATGCGTCGTATAGGAGGCTTCCTTGAACTGGTTTGTAGTGGTCGACCGGATTCATAACATAACTTATTAGGATTGTAGTGCAGAAAAACTTGAAATAAAATAGTGTTGAGGGGGGTTGCCCCCCACTCGATTTATTAGAATCTTCGTTTTGGTTTGTAGCAGTCGCGGCAGTATACGGGTTTGCCTTCAGTCGGTTTGAAGGGTACTTGCGTGTCTTTCCCGCATTTTGAGCATACTACGTCAAATAGGTCTCGTCCGAATTGATCTTTTCCCATGTTGCAGTTTCACCTCACCTGTTTTTTTTTTCGTAGAATAAAAAAGATCATTTCAGTTGAAGCCTTTATGGTTCAATTGAATAATGATTTTCTACTACTTTCATAACTGATTTCATAAAACCCCTTAATAAATGGTTTTTGCGCGTTGATGTATTCCAATTTTATTATTGTTTTCACATATCTTGTTTGAGGATGTTTGACGCGAAAGCTTTCATTGAAGAGTCGGTTGGGTCACTGAAGAAACAGTTGGAAGGTAAGAAGACTATTATCGGATTGTCTGGTGGAGTGGATTCATCAGTTGCCGCAGTGCTCGTCCACAAGGCTATTTCCGGCAACCTTGTTTCGGTTTTCGTCGACACCGGTTTTATGCGGAAGGACGAGGGAAAGCAGATAGAGCAGGTTTTTGAAGGCAAATTTGGGTTGAATTTCAGGTTGGTTGACGCGAGCGCGGAGTTCATGGAGATGCTTGGGGGTGTTTCTGATCCTGAGGAAAAGCGCAAGCTTATGGGCCATAAATTTATCCAAGTCTTTGAGCGTGAGGCTGTAAATGAAAGCGCAAAGGTCTTGGTTCAGGGCACTATCGCCCCTGATTGGATTGAGACTGGCGGGGGGATTAAAAGCCATCATAATCTTACTTTACCTCAAGGGATGACTCTTGAGGTTGTTGAGCCTTTACGGGATTTATACAAGGATGAGGTTCGTAAAGTTGCATGGGCTTTAGGCCTTCCCAAAGAGATTTGTGAGAGAATGCCTTTCCCCGGTCCGGGGTTGGCTGTTCGAGTGGTGGGTGAGATATCTCCTGAACGTGTGGAAGTTGTCCGTGAAGCCGAAGAGATTGTCCGGGAGGAAATTAATCGAGCAAAGATTTCTTCTTGGCAGGCGTTTCCTGTTGTATTGCCGGGCCGTGCGACGGGGGTCAAGGGCGATTCAAGGGATTATGGATTCATGGTCGCGGTGAGGGTTGTTGATTCCATTGACGCTATGACTGCGAATATTAAGGAGCCTGACTGGGCTGTCTTGAGAAAGATTACTGATAGGATTACTAGGGAGATTTCCGGGGTAACTAGGGTTTTGTACGACCTTACGAACAAGCCTCCCGCAACAATTGAATTCGAATGACAAAATCGTTTTTTTTATAGCAATCTAATATATAGTTATGCGGTCAGCTTTGGGGGGTCTGTTAGTCTTCATATTATTGTTGTCATTGGTTTCTGCGGCTCCGACTCCGGGTGATGATGCGTTTGAGCATTCTAAGGAGGTTGTTACGCGTTTGTTGTGTATCTTGTATTTGTTGTCTCCTGGTGTGGTTTTTACCATGATTGTGGTGTCGGTTTTTTTCTTGTTGTTGCATGCTGAGCATCCTGAGAAGCGTGCTGCTGCTAAGACTTTGTTGGTGAATGCGGTTTTGGGTGGTGTGATGGTTGTTGCTTTGGTTCAGGTTGCGACTTTGGTTGGTATTGTGATTGATTTGGATTCGTGTTTGGGTAGTGGTGGTGTTGGTCCTGAGCCTCCGGGTCCTGTCACTTTTAATGAGTTTTTGGTTTGGCCGCCGAACGGGGAGACTGTTTACACGCACTTTCAGTACGCGAGCCTGTTTATGATTCCGCTAGGGGGGGTAGGGAAGTGGAAAAGAGGCTAGTTGGACTTTGGGCTGTGTTATTGTTGTCTTTTCTGGCAGCTGGGGATGATTCATGTAATACTGAGTGTTTGAGTCAGTTTTACGAGAATGGTTACTGCAACTATCAGGAGCCCTGTACCTTTGGGGAAGTGGACATCGGTGACGGTGTTTTTTGTCCGGTCGAAACAGACCCGCATTGTTGCTGTATTACGAGCACTTCTTCAACTTCGTCGACGACTTCGTCAACTTCGACGTCAACTACTTCTTCGACGTCTACTACGTCTTTGTTTGATGAGTGTCGTGATGAGTGTTTGGGTAGGGGTGAAATTGATGGTCTTTGTTGGGATGGTGATGTTTGTTGTGAGGCTTTGTTTGGTTCTACAATTGGGTGGCGTTGTATAAGCTTGGGTGAGTGTGGGGGTTTGGGTGGCCAGGTCCGTCCTGGCCCGTGTGGGGCTTGTTCAGATTATTGTGAGGGTGATTATAGTTTTATTGGCGGGTATAATCCTTCAGATTATTGTGATTCTAGTTTTGAGCGTTGTTGTTGTTTGTCGACTACGACTACTTCGACCACTTCTACGACTTCTACGACTTCCACTACTACGACTTCCACTACTTCTACGACTTCCACTACCACTACGACTACGACTTCTACGACGTCTATTCTGGATGAATGTTACGACGAGTGTATGGGTCAGGGTCATTTGGATGGGTTGTGTTATGAGGAGGATTTGTGTTGTGAGGCAGTGTACGGTTCTACTACTGGTTGGCGTTGTCTTAGTTTGGGTTCTTGTGAGGGTTTGGGTGGGCAAGTTCGTCCTGGCCCGTGTGTTACGTGTCACGGGTTGTGTCAGCCAACTCACCTGAATATTGGCCGTGACGGCCCTTACTGTGAGGGTGTTGATGCGAGATGTTGTTGCCTGACTACTTCGACTACTTCCACGACTTCGACTACTTCCACGTCTTCCACTTCGTCAACGACGACTACGACAATTCCAACTCCCTGTTCTATGCTTTGCGGTAATCGCAGTTATCCCGGCGGTACTTGCCGGTCTCCCGCAGAATCAGTTTGCTGTAACATGGAGTTTTCTTTCGGCTGGAGGACTGAGTGCGTATTGAGTGTAGACGACTGTTTATTTGCTGGCTGTAGGGTCGAGCCCAACCCTTGCGACTTTGATCATTGCGGTGCTGCTTTCCCGTATTGCGGTTACGCGTGCGGACCCTACTTTTGGCAGGACACGGTCGACGTCTCGTCGGAGACTGGCATGTGCAGTGGGGGAAGTCAAGTCCCAAAGTATGTGTGTCTTTTTAATGAGACGAACATGGGCGGGCAGCCTTTTTGCAGTGATTCCGATGAACACTGTTGTTGTTATGGGGAACAATTCACCCTACCCTGTCTCGGAGGTTGTCTTTCAGACCAAATGCTTATGCCACTTTCTATCGGGGAGAACGTGACAATCTGGGAGCATTCAGGCGGAATCACATCCAATTATACTATTCCTGTTTCAAGCATCATAACTCCTTCGGGTTATACTTTCGGCCCTACAGTCGACGGAGAAGTATATAATATAAAATCTAACGGAGGCTTACTGGAAATCTATTCAACCCAGTCACCCCCCGTGACGGGGGGCAACAACATCGTCGCAGTCATCCTTTCCGGAGTGCCCGGACTCGACGATCTTATGGCTCGTCGAGTAAGCTCGTATAATTGGAATTCTTATGATTATTCCGCGTCTGAGGCGACTGTTTGTCATGCCGTCGACGGCGACTTGTCCACTTACACCAAGTTGGGTTCCGGGTCGACCAAGCTTGTTCTCGGTTTTTGCATTGGAGAGGATGTGTGCCTTGACGGTGAAGTAAACATAGAGTTCGCATTCCACCCCATAGACTACACCACCATTACTGGTTGCACGGTCTATACGAACAAGAGCATGGGGCAGTGGATGCCTCTCGCATATTCCTTCTCGATAATAAATGACACAATAAACTTTATTGATGGGGGAGCCTTCGGAAGAGGACAATACGCCTGGAATGTTAAGTGTAAGAATGATGACAATCCCCCTTATGAACGCTACATTGATAAGGATGAGAACTGGACTTTTAGTGTTTGTCCTATTCTGCCGCAGTGTGATGTCGTCCAGCATAAGCCTGTTGGAATTATCCCTGATCTTAGGCCGAATATTTCGGCCACAATCCATTTTGACGGGGCGATACCGTCTTTCGTAGACTTCGAGTTGGTTTTGGACCCGCCGGGTAGTAATCCTTTTTTGATCACTCAGTTAGGGGAGTTTTCGCATGTCTCTTACAAGCCGGTTTCTGACCTTTCGGTTGGGGGTCACACGGTTTATGTTCGGGCTTATACTGGTAGCCACATACTCTGCGAGGAGGAGTGGAATTTCACGATACAGGCTTGCCGGGAACTTTGCCTGGAATACAATTACTCTGACGGCAAGTGCATGGAAGAGTGTCCCGGCCTTGTTATTTCAGGAGGAATTGTTGATCTGGTTTTCATACTTGACCAGTCGGGTTCAATGGACTTGGAATGGAATATACTCTGCAATGTAATATCAGGCATAGAATCCTCTTTGAATGCGGCTGGAGTGGACTTAGACGTTTACATATACGGACTTGACTCACACAAGTATACCGGTTCCTGCAAGGACGCAGACTTGTTTAATTGCAAGTTCGGGGGGGTTGATTACAAATGCAACTGCCATAATCAACCAAATTGCAATTCATTCATAAGTACTTATGCTCAAGGATACTGCTTGACTCACCCCATAGAATGCTGGTGTGAGGATGACAGCACCTTCTGCAGCACCCACGACGAGGATTGGGGTCCGGCAGTTACCTGGGTTGCCGAAAACTATGTTTGGAGGCCTAACGCTGCAAGAGTCTTAATCCCCGTCACTGATGAAGGCCCCTACTCTGGAACTTATTATGGAACACTCGACTCATTGGATTACCAAACCAAAACCGAGGTAATCCAAGCCGCACAAGACAATGACGTCGCGATATACCCCTTCTACGGTTATGAAGCAATCTCAGACGCACCACTTTTGAATCTTATGGAGGAGATGGCGAACCAAACGGGGGGCAAGAAATACCCTTTCGGATCCAGCAGCATAGTAGACGACCTCACAGACATAATAATAAATGAATCAGGCATGTCGTTTGAAGGCATCTGCCCCGACGACTTGATATGCTGCTGCCTGAACGAGACGTCGCCGTGTAACATAACTAGTGTGGCACCCACAGGAGAAATCACCAACCGGAGGCCGACCATTACCGCGGACGGATACTATCCTCTCACATGGACTAATATTACAGTAGAGCTTACGCTCTCACCTGGAGGCTCGCTTATTAACGTCTCCTACTATGTCGCCTCACACTCTATTTATTTATACTATGTGCCACCATCCAACCTTGCTTTAGGCACCTACAACGTGACCGTAAAGATTACTGACACTGACACAAACGCCAGCTGTCAAGTCGAATGGAATTTCACCATCGTCTCGCCGATAGTGTGCAGGAATGCAACAGTGGACATGTGCTGTCTGGAGGGGACTGGTGTTATAACAGACGCTGACGTTCTCGCCTACGGTGAAAGGAGTAGTGTGAAAAAAGTATTCTCTGGTGGTGTAGGTCCTCCCAGAAGCTGTAATACAGTATGCGCGAATGCATTCGGCGCTGGCAGTCATTGTGTGGGCGTCGGCCGCTATTTAATGATGAATTGCGTGTTCTCCACACACCACATATGTGGATTGAGTGTATGCGGGGGCGGGTGCACGTGTGATTGGCTGGGGAACTCTCTATGGGGGGCTTGCGCCAATGTAATGAATCCTCTCTCGGCAGGATGCTTCGACCCCGACAACTGCGGCCAACTGATGAACATCTACTCAACATACTGTTACTGCGAAACAAACGTGACTGAATGCAACAATGGCGTAGACGATGACGGGGACGGTTATATTGACTACTTCAGGGACCCTGAATGCTTGAGTTGGGATGACAACGATGAAGAATAATAGAGGTAAGACCGGCGGGATAGATTCTGGCCTATTCAAAAAATTAATCACAGTTCTAGTACTCATAGTGGTATTATTTTCCCTTTATCTCTTGCTGAAGGGGCCGACCGAAAGTCCATCAACGCCAGAAAACACTTCTGCCGGCGAATTAGAAACGCAAAAACCGGAAATCTCCGAAGCAGGCCGCACCACAGACCTTAAAGGACATGCGCTAGCTCATCCGCGGTACGAGCAGGCTAAGCAGGAATGCCTGGCTCTCAAGGACGCGCAAGAGCGCGGCAAGTGCCTTAATATGGTCGACATAGTTGATGCGGCAATCAGCTTGGATGTCGGCAAGTGCGACAGGATACAAGACCCCTATTACTTGAAAAGGTGCGTGACGGAGGTCGCATTCAGGACGGACATTCAGGCGTGCGAGCGGCTTGAAGACCTGGAGGGCAGGGAGTACTGCTACGCGCGTGTGGCTGACGACAGCGGCGACCCCGTAATATGCGACAGGATACAAGACTCATGCGAGCGTGAGGAATGTATTTCCGTGACGAAAGCGCACATAATCATTGACAGGGGGGGTGAGCAAGAATGCCTGAACCTGTCAGTCCCCGAATACCACAACCTCTGTTTCGAAGTTATTGTAATAAGAAATGGTATCGACTACTGTGAAACCCTCGAAAGTGACTTAAGGGATAAATGTGTAAGCGTCATCCACCTCAACAACTTCATCCACAATAAAGACCCGAACGCGTGTGAGAAAATACCGTTGACTCAATACAAGCTCGTCTGCCGGAATGTTATGGTCAAGGGCAAGGTGGTTGATTCCGACGGGGATGGGATGGACGACATCAACGAACTCATGATGGCGCGAGACCCCTCCACTCCAGATGAAGATACGTGGTGTACCAACCAAGCATCATAAAACCGTATATCCACATATCTTTCCCCCGGTTGCCTCCAACAGATTGCTCTGAGGTTTTCTAGCATCTTATGTATCCACTGTGTCGAAGAAGATTTTGGAGAATATCAATCTGGAGATTTCCGGGGTAACTAGGGTTTTGTACGACCTTACGAACAAGCCTCCGGCAACAATTGAATTCGAATGACAAAATCGTTTTTTTATAGCAATCTAATATATAGTTATGCGGTCAGCTTGGGTGGGCTTGTTAGTGTTGATTCTTTTAATCCCATTGGTTTCGGGTGCTCCTCCTCCGACTCCGGGTGATGATGCTTTTGAGCATTCTAAGGAGGTTGTTACGCGTTTGTTGTGTATCTTGTATTTGTTG
>JBDRAY010000109.1:0-15197 GCA_043823295.1 Methanobacteriota archaeon
CGTCTTCCACGGCGAAAATGAGCGAAGTCTTACCTCCGAAGACTTTTTCTTTCGAAATCACGATGAATCGGGTCTGGCTGAAGTCGTCTTGAATGTTTTCAGCGACAATATTCAAATCATAGGTTTTCGCCCCCTCCTTAAATCCTATTGCAGTAGCATTTTCATACGAGCTTAAATCCTTCATTGCCTGTGCAGTGCTTTTTGCACTAACCTGCCTGGCTTTAGGGTAATGCTTTTTCAAGTATCCTGCACACTGTGCGAGCGCGTGAGGGTGGGATAAAATCAAATCGATTTTTTCCGTGTCTTTCCGATTCATCAAACACAAGTTTATGTCGAGTGTAAGCTCTCCAACAATGCTAGTATTGTATTCCATCAAAGCCTCCATGGTCTTTCCCACGCTTCCTTCAAGAGAGTTTTCCATGGCGACTACTCCGTGTTCCACAGATCCTTCCTCAACGAGCCTGAAGATGTCTTCGACGTTTTCACAGTAAGTGACTTTCGTATCCCTGAAGATTTTTTTTGCAGCATTCTCCGTGAAAGTTCCTGCAGGTCCTAACACTGCGACACTCGAGCTCGTCTTCCTCGCAGTTTTTCCACCCCCAACATCCTTCCTCTCAATCTTCTGCTCGTCTCCCCGACAATATGCTATGATCTCGCGGAATACGCGCATCACAAAAGACTGGTCAAGCCTTGTGGCTGAAGTAAGCCTTTTCAGGATGTCTTGTTCTCGGAGTGGATCATACATTGCAACGTCTTTTTCAGCCTTAAACTTACCAACCTTTCGAACAATACTCAATCTCTCCTCTAGAAGACTTAGGATTGAATCATCAATCTCGTCTATCCTACCCCTCAAATCCCCTATCTCTTTCTTCATTTGCTTTTCTCACTCCAAATCCCCACAAAATCTATGTCGCCCCCACCAACCTTGGTCTTCCTCTCCCTAATCTTGGTTGCGACAGGCAAGTTAATCGCCGATCCCACGACAATAGCCTCCCCGCGAGACAGGCTGGGAAGGTCGCGCACGATATCCTCCGTCACAGTCTCAACAGACTGCCGGATATACTCCTGATCTGACGGATTCATAATCTTCATAATAATCTGAGTATTACACTGACTTAAAACATCACTATCAAGCTTTCCCGGCCGCTGGCTTACCATGCAAAGACCGACGCCGAATTTCCTACCCTCCCTAGCAATCTTTCTAAGAATCGAGCGGGAGAGTATGAGTCGTTCGTCCATGCTTCGCGGCGCGAAGTTGTGCGCTTCCTCAATCACGATGAAGGTTGGGATTTCAAGTCGCGGTCCATCACCCTCATCTTTTACGAACCTTTTCCTCGCGTCGAAGATGTTTCTTGTTGTGGCTGCAATAATGGTTTCTGAAATCCTCTCGTCTGCTTCAGACAAGTTTATCACGCTAAGCTGGTTGGGAGCGACAATCATGTCCAGTGAGGTGCCGTCAATATTGAACACTCCCATCCGCTCAAGCCTTCTAAGCCTTCGCATGAGCGCTCCGATAGTTGAGAGACTAACCTTTTTTGTCACCGATTTTATGATTTCCGGCGGGAATATTTCTGCCGCACCATTCTGACTGTTTCCCGTGTTTTTCATGTCATATACCACAGACAACAAATCTAAAACATTTTTCAGGTCATACTTGTCGTAGAATCGCGATGCAATGCTTACGATTTCGTCTAAAAGATCCCGCTGGGTCGCAGTTATGTCAGGAATAAGATTCGCATAATCACTTGAAGTCAGCGTTGAAACCTCAACCCTAATCTTTAAATCCCCGTCAACCCCGAAAACCTTAGTTTCGGAACCAGGCATCTTAAGCTCCTTATACTCTCCATGAGGGTCAAAGACTATGATTGAACCCTTCTTTTCCAAAAGCTCCTCAATCAAAACCCCGACAGTATAACTTTTTCCCGCACCAGTCATAGCCAAAACCGCGCAATGCCGTGAAATAAGCTCGTTAATCGAAATGTGAACGGGAATACTATCCCGTGTTGAGAGACTTCCAATGTGCGCAGCCTTTGAAAGATCCTGCTGGAGCAGGCGCTTAATCAACTCGTCAGGTGCAAGAGACACTTTCGCTCCCGGATAAACCCCATGCCTTGGAGTCTCCAACCCATCTTCAGCCTCATAGCCCAAAACCTTGACAGTTGCAATAGGGTATTCCCCCTCAGATAAGACCATGTCAGTCAACCGAAGGTCTCGGCCGAATTCGTCTGGAAGTAGTTCGTTCGAAATCATGATCTCTTTTACAACCCCCAAAACATTCCTCCCGGTCACAGCTTCGGGGACTATGACGAACTCGTCCCTTTTCACAAATTTTTCTTTTCCCTCCTTTATGACGAAACGGAAGAGTCGAAGAGTCGTCGTGCCTATCACTTGTCCAACATCGTCTGGCATGGTATCTATAAATAACTCTACGAATAAATTAATTGAAAAATCATGATGAGCAAATTAAACTTAAGAATCGAAGCACTACTAGCTGTTGTATTATTCTCTTTCGTAATCCTCCACACATGGTTTTCTTATACTGCATACGTAAACTGCACTATGGGTGAGGAGTGTGACAAGACGGAGCTAATTTTCGCGCCCTTATTCACAGTACTCTATATCGTGTCGCTTTACGGCGTTATTAAAAGACGCCTTTGGGGTCCCATTCTCACTCTCGTTTTGGGTTGTGTCAGAATGCTTCTTCTAGGGTTTACCGGGATTTTAATCTACCTTGAAGTTCCCACACTTAAAATATTGGTTATTGTGTTCGAACAAATCCTTCAACCCATGCTCCTTGTTATATTAGCCTACCTTGATTACGTTAATCTATCGAAAAACAATTGACATGGTGACTGCGTTATTTATCGGGAGATTCCAGCCTCTTCATCTAGGCCATAAAAGCGCGATAGAACATATTCTGGGTGAAGTCGATAAACTAGTTCTCGGCATTGGAAGCGCTCAATACAATAACACGCTAGATAACCCCTTCACTGTGGAAGAGCGAAAGGAAATGATTGAGATGGTTTTTAGTTCTTCCAGCGATCGAATTGTGATAGTTACCGTTTCCGACATTCACAACGAGCCGAAGTGGGTTGAACATGTTTTGTCTTCCGTCCCCTCATTTGATGTCGTCTATACAAGCAGTTCAATCGAGCGGGAATTGTTTTCCGAAGCAGGTTACAATGTTGTGGAGATCCCATACTTTGAGCGGGATGTTTATTCAGGGACAAGGATCAGAAATCTAATAGCCAATGAGGGTTCTTGGAAGGAGCTCGTTCCTCCCGAGGCTGTGAAAATAATTGAAAAAATTGGGGGAGTTGACCGTGTAAAGACTCTTATGGACTGATTTTGTCTACCTGCTTCATAACCTTCGATTTTACTGTGAGATAATCCGTCTCTTTAACATCAAATCAAAACTCGAGTCTAATACTTTCACCCAGCATTCTTTTTAAACTATTTTACTCTTATTCAATAAAACGATGAAATCAAAGGTATCTCTAGTATCCTGCAAGTCTTATGACGATGTTTTGAAAAAAGTTAGGCAATCCGTAGATCTTCTCGGCGGCATGGAATCTTTCGTTGAAAAAGGTGAGCGAGTTCTCATAAAACCTAATCTGCTTCGACCGGCGACTCCAGACTCTGCAGTTGTGACTCACCCCTCAATTGTGAAGGCTTGCATTCTGTTAGTCCAAGATGCTGGCGGTGATCCTGTTATTTTCGACAGCCCTGGAGGACCCTTAAACCGGAGGATGCTTAATAGAGCTTATGCAAAGGCCGGGTTGATTGAGGTTGCCGAGGATACGGGCGCCGAACTTCTTTACAACACTAAATCCTCTATCGTGCCCTTTTCATCCGGGAAACTCATCAAGGCTTTCGAGGTCATGGACGAGGCTGTGCGGGCTGACGCCGTGATCACTCTCCCAAAACTTAAGACTCACACCCTCACTTACTTGACCGGAGCTACGAAGATTCTTTTCGGCATTGTTCCTGGACTTTCTAAAGCCGCTTACCATGCAAAGCTTACTGACGTCGACAATTTCTCGACCATGCTCTTGGACCTGCTTCAATTCGTCCAACCCCGGCTTTCCATCATGGATGCAGTAGTTGGCATGGACGGAAACGGCCCTTCCGGAGGAAACCCCAAGAAAATCGGTGCAATCATTTCCGGCGAAGACCATATTGCAGTTGACGTGGTCGCATCCTCACTGGTTGGGTTCAACCCCCTTGAAGTTCAAACAATAAAAGCCGCAGTAAAAATGGGCAAAACATCCGGAAAACTCGGAGACATTGAAATCATCGGTGATAATCTCAACGACCTTTCCATATCCGACTTCACCCCCCCAGCGAAGGCTGCCCGACCCTGGTTTATGCCCAACTCAATCGAAAAGATTATGAAATGGCAGCTTACACCCTACCCCCGCTCAAACAGTGACTGTGTAGCTTGCGGAGTCTGTAAAACAAATTGCCCTGTAAACGCCATAACAATTAAGGG
Source organism: Methanobacteriota archaeon (assembly GCA_043823295.1). Classification (GTDB taxonomy): domain Archaea; phylum Altiarchaeota; class Altiarchaeia; order IMC4; family SCGC-AAA252-I15; genus SCGC-AAA252-I15. The sequence continues at coordinate 4,493 of JBDRAY010000109.1, forward strand.
TCGTGCATTCATGAATCTTTCAAAATGCATTAGATGCTATTGTTGTCATGAAACCTGCCCTCACAAGGCAATAGACATTAGAAAGCCGATTATTTTGAAAGTAATCGAAAATTTCAGATGAATCCGAAGGCGTCGTCAACGCGCCCCAATTCGATTCCAGAGGTTCTAAGACCTGCGATGTATCCGTCTGAATTCGCAATCAATCCCGCCTTAACATAAGGGGATCCAAAGTTCACTGTACTACATAATCCCTTAACCTTAAGCACTTGCTCAATCTCATCCAACTCTCCTTCAAGATCCGGATGTGCGACGAAACCCTTGTTAGTCGCAGAAATAACCGCACCAACATCTGAATGTCCCCCAATCTTCTTCTGAACTATTGGAACCCCCAAACTCTCTTCTAAAACATCGGTCTCTGATATCATCGGAGATGCAAAACATCCGTAATCGTTTGCACAAACCAAATTCCCAAGAGCAGTGTAGTCTCCACCCACGATCCCTACTTTAACGTCCAGGGGATTTAGAAACTCTTCAAGTTTTTTTGTCAAATCGTCTGAAACCAAATAGGGTGCTAAAACGCCGTTCCCATTCCCAGCCAGAAAAAGCCCACACAATCCGGTCCCGTAAACGCTCGTCTTCAACACTGGAACATTCAATACGTCTTGGTCTGGGAAGTTCCTCGATAAAATCGCATACTTGTCCGAGGCGAACCCTAACAGTCCGATGAAGTCTTCGCCAGTAGCCTGAAGCTGGGTGAAATACATCTTAAATTAAAGGGATTACTCCACCAGATCAGCGACGAGGACTCCCGCATCATCAACTAATTTTACCCTGATCTTTCTGGGAGGCTTTTCAATTCCGCGCGCCCAAAGTGCCTCATTAAGCGTAGCAGATATGTTAAATCCTTCTGCTTTCGCATGCCTTTGAAGGTATCTTTTCACAATATCCACTGCCTTGCCCACCCTCTTCTTCCTCGGGAAGTTAAAGGCGTCTCTAAGCGGTATCGTGTAAATCTTAGGCTCCTTCTCCTTAGGGGCCTCCTCCTTCTTTTTCTTAGCTGCCATCGTTTATTTAAAAATCGGATTACTTATAATGCAATCTACCTATAAAAATATCTAAAATGATTACAGTAGTCGCAACAGGAGTATTCGACATAATACATCCCGGACACATACTCTACCTTACGGAGGCGAAAGCTTTAGGGGATGAGCTTATCGTAGTAGTAGCCTGCGACAACACTGCTGAAACCAGAAAAAGAAAACCCCTCATCCCCGAGGATCAGCGCATGGAGATAGTATCACAATTAAGGCTGGTTGACAAGGCAGTTCTCGGAGATGAATCCGACTTTTTCAAGCCCATTTCCGAGATAAAGCCTGACGTAATCGCCTTGGGAGCAGACCAGAAAGTTGACGAAGAACAACTTAGAGAGATGCTTAAAGCACACGGCTTAAACACGAAAATCGTGCGTGTTTCCGCCCACTGGGACGCGCCGCTCAACGCCAGCAAGAAAATCCACAAGAAAATACGCGAACTTTAACCTAGTTTGTCTTTCAGTTTTTCGAGGATTCCTTTATCCTGCTTTTCCTCTTCTTTGGCGAGTCCCTCAAATATTTCCCTCATTTTTGACGAGAGTTTTTTAGGGGTTTCAATGTTCACTCGAACGTGCTGGTCTCCCCGGCCGGACCCTCTAAGATGAGGCATTCCCTCGCCTTTAAGCCGAAATATTGTGTGGCTTTGGGTTCCCGGAGGAATCTTCAGTTTCGCGGTTTTCCCTGAGATGGTCGGAACATCCACTTCAGTCCCCAAAACCGCCTGACTTATTGATAGCGGTATCTCACATACCAAATTGTCTCCCACGCGCTCGAAAAAGTCGTCGGCTTTCACGTGAATTACGACATACAAGTCTCCCGCGCTCCCCCCGTTTTCCCCGACACTCCCCTCGCTCGACAACCTCAAATGGGATCCGGAATCCACTCCAGCAGGAATTGAAACCGCCATCTCACGATCTGCGACCATCTTAGCCTCACCCCTACACTTCGGGCAAGGATTCTCAATAATCTTCCCGATCCCACGGCATCGACCGCAAGTCGTAATGGTGGCGAACATTCCCAACGGCGTATTCTGTTGTCTCCGAACCTGCCCGCTACCCTTGCATTGAGGGCAAGTCACAGGCCTAAAACCCGGTGCAACTCCAGAGCCCTTGCATGTACTGCAGGCTTCCATGCGCGGAACCTTAATCTTTTCCTTAACACCCTCACAAGCCTGCTTTAAAGTTATCTCAAGGTCGAAGCGTAGATCATCTCCGCGCATCGCACCTCCTCTAGCCCTTCCACCGCGCCCTCCAAAGAAAACGTCGAATATATCGCGCCCGAAAAAACTCCCTCCAAACAAGTCTTCAATGTCTGAGAAGTGGCTGAAGTCGTCCCAACTGAATCCTCCACCGCTGAAAGATCCCGACACTCCTGCGTGCCCGAACTGGTCGTAATTCTGCCTCTTCGAAGAATCAGCCAAGACTTCATAGGCCTCTGAAAGCTCTTTGAATTTCTCCTCAGCCTCAGCAGACTTGTTCACGTCAGGGTGATATTTTTTCGCAAGCTTCCGGTAAGCCTTTTTAACATCCTCCTTGGATGCGCCACGCTCAACACCCAAGACGTCGTAATAGTCTCGCTTGGAAGCCATTTAATCTTTTTCCTCAAAGGTCGCACTTGCATGCTTGGCCCAAAGGTTGTTGTACAGGTAGAGTTGCTGGCTCAGCGAGCTTACGATGACTTCGTAGGGGAGTCCCTGGTTTCTAGTTCTAGTCTGGGGTTTTCCGTCTTCGGGAACGGTTATCTCCAACGTGAATTTTCTCTCCTTCTTATTTTCCGTCATCTTTTTTCTCGTCTTCGTCAACGACCTCGTATTCAGCGTCGACTACTTCCTCTTCTCTGCTCTTCTTCTTGGATTTTTTCCCACTATTTGAATCCTTTTTCTCCTCTTGCGCCTTCGCTTGCTGCTCCTTCGCCGCCTCCTGATAGACTTTAGTAAACAACGCCTGGCTCGACTTGGACAGCTCTTCCGTCGCAGACTTAATCTTCTCGACGTCTTCACCTTCAAGCGCTTTTTTAAGCTCCTCAACCTTTTTCTCGGTTTCCTCGCGCTCCTTCGAATCCAGTTTTTCCCCCATCTCCTTGATAGCCTTTTCAGTGGCGTACGCCAGTGAGTCACCCTGGTTTCTCGCATCGACTGTCTCCTTCTTCAACTTGTCGTCTTCAGCGTGTTCTTCAGCGTCGTGGACCATACCGTCGATCTCATCGTTTGACAATCCCGAGGAAGCCTGGATGGTTATAGCCTGCACCTTCCCAGTTCCAAGGTCTTTGGCGGAAACATTTACTATTCCATTTGCGTCAATGTCAAAGCTAACCTCAATCTGGGGGATTCCTCTCGGAGCTGGAGGAATGCCCACTAAAGTGAACTTTCCCAAACTCTTATTATCCGCGGCCATCTCCCTCTCACCCTGCAACACGTTAATCTCAACGCTCGGCTGATTATCGGCCGCAGTTGAAAAGATCTGGCTCTTTTTCGTCGGAATTGTCGTATTCCTCTCAATAAGAGGAGTCCTAACAGCTCCAAGCGTCTCAATACCCAAGGTAAGCGGAGTCACGTCCAAAAGAAGGACGTCCTTTACATCCCCTGCAAGCACTCCGCCCTGAATGGCGGCTCCAACAGCTACGACCTCGTCGGGATTAACACCCTTGTGCGGGTCTTTGCCGAAAAAAAGCTTTACAGCCTCCTGGACGGCCGGCATCCTAGTCTGGCCTCCCACCAAAATAACCTCGTCGATGTCTTTTGGAGTAAGCTTAGCATCATTTAACGCTGCCCTGCAAGGCTTCATAGTCGCATCCACAAGATCCTCAGTCAACTGCTCGAGCTTGGCTCTGCTCAACTTCAAGTCCAAGTGTTTGGGCTGTCCGTCAACCTGGGTTATGAACGGGATATTAAGCTCTGAAGAAGTCGTCGTCGAAAGCTCGATCTTCGCCTTTTCAGCGGCGTCCTTAATCCGCTGGAGCGCAGTCTTGTCTTTTTTCAAATCCACTCCCTGGTCTTTTTTGAATTCCTCCATTATCCAGTCTATAATCTTCTGGTCGAAGTCGTCCCCCCCCAAATGAGTGTTTCCGTTAGTGGATTTAACCTCCACCACACCGTCTCCCACCTCCAGTATTGATATGTCAAAGGTTCCCCCACCCAGGTCATACACTGCTATCTTCTCGTCAGTCTTCTTGTCTAAGCCGTAGGCGAGTGCAGCCGCCGTCGGCTCGTTAATAATCCGCAATACTTCAAGTCCCGCAATCTTTCCGGCATCCTTCGTAGCCTGCCTCTGGGCGTCGTTAAAGTATGCCGGCACAGTAATGACGGCCTGCTCGACCTTATCACCTAGAAAGCTTTCTGCGTCAGCCTTAAGCTTTGACAAAATCATGGCCGAAAGCTCTGGCGGCGAATACTCCTTGTCTTTAGCCTTTATCCAGGCGTCGCCGTTTTTAGCCTTAACTATTGAAAAAGGCATCAACTCCAGGTCTTTTTGCACTTCCTTGTCCTTGAACTTGCGTCCCATAAGACGCTTTACAGAGTAGATAGTGTTTTCAGGATTCGTTATGGCCTGTCTTTTCGCGACCTGCCCGACAAGTCTTTCACCATTTTTTGCAAATCCAATAACCGACGGAGTGGTCCTGCCTCCCTCAGCGTTTGAAATAACCTGCGGCTTGGAAGCCTCCATAACCGCCATACAAGAGTTCGTAGTCCCTAAATCTATTCCAATAATCTTAGCCATCTTCTTTAATTCACCTTCTTGCAAACTTTAACTTTAGACGGTCGAATAACCTTCGACCGCAACTCATATCCCTTATCAAGCTCCCCGATCACAACATCCTCAGAATGCTCGTCCGAATGCTCGACCAAGAGGGCCTCATGTTTTAAGGGGTCAAAAACCTTTCCTACCGCCTCGATACGAGACAGCCCCTCCGCCTCAAGGATTCCGTGCAGCTTCTTCGAAGTCAAATCCAACCCGCTACGAAGCATCTCACACTCCCTGCTTACTTCCGAAGCTTCAAGCGCCCTGTCAAAATCGTCCAAAACCTCAAGCAGCTTTAAAATAAGCTGCTCGTTAGCGTACTTTAAGTGTTCTTCACGCTCCCTGGCCGCTCTTTTCTTGTAGTTTTCAAATTCCGCTTGCAGCCTTTTCAGCTGGTCCACGTATTCGGCAATCTCCTTATCCTTTTCGGCAAAAACGTTATCTAAGCCTTTCTTGTCCTTTTTTTCCGCGGGCATGGTAAAAAAAATTGGGTGTGGCGGATAAGCCTAGTATCCGCCCATGCCTCCCATTCCACCGTCAGGCGGCATTGGAGGCATATGCTTCTTCGAGGAAGCGATCACATCATCAATCCTTAGAATCATCTCAGCGGCCTCGCTTGAGGACTTCACGGCCTGAAGCTTAAGCTTCATAGGCTCGATGACTCCCAGCTTCCACATGTCAGAAGTCTTCGCCTTCATAACGTCGACTCCAACGTCAACGTTCTTCTTATCGTGCTCGCTTCGAAGCTTAACCAATGTATCTATCGCATCCATTCCCGCAGACTCGGCAAGAGTTCTCGGAATTATCTCAAGGGTCTCAGCGAAAGCCTGGATGGCAAGCTGCTCGCGCCCGCCGACTGACTCCGAGTAATCCCTGATCCTCTTTGCAAGCTCAATCTCCAAGGCGCCTCCACCAGACACGACTTTTCCAAGCTCGACTGCAGAGGCAACCCCGCCCAAAGCGTCTTGGACTGAGCGTTTTGCCTCATCGACTACGTGCTCGGTCCCGCCTCGAACTAGAATACTCACGGCTTTCGGGTTCTTGCAGTCGCGCACGAAAATCATCTCGTCGTCGCCGATCTTTACTTCCTCAACCATTTCAGCCTTGCCCAATTCTTTGCTTGTAAGGTCTGCCACGTTCGACACGATCTTTCCGCCGGTTGCTTTAGCGAGCTTTTTCATATCAGACTTTGAAACGCTTTTAACCGCCAAGATTCCCGCTTTCGCCAGGAAATGGGCGACTAGGTCGTCTATCCCCTTCTGGCTGAACAAGACGGTTGCACCGGATTTTGCCACTGCGTCAGCCTTATCCTTGAGGGTCCTTTCCTCCTGCTGGCTGAATAGTGCCAGCTGGTCTGGCGAAGTGATTTCGATTTTCGCGTCGGTTTCGGTCTTTTTTATCTCCAAGGCCACGTCCAGCAGGGCGATCTTCGCCTTCGGAACTTTCTGAGGCATCCTAGTGTTCGCCCGCTCCTTGTCCAACACTACTCCTAAAACTAGCTCTGAATCGCTAACGCTTCCCCCAACCTTCTTTTCCACTTGAATGTTGTCCAAGTCTATGACGGTTTTTTCACCGACTTCGGCGACCTGTTTCACCGCTTTCACGCACAAGTCAGCTACAACAGACTTCGCAGCCTCCGCCCCCTTCCCCGTCATGCAGGTTTCGGCGATTTCCTTCAACACTTTTTCGTCTGAAAGCTTAACGGGCTTGCTGATTTTCTCAAGCTCTACATATGCTTTCTCAGCGGCCATGCGGTATCCTCGAACTATCGTGCTCGTATTGATTCCTTTAGCCAATAGTTTTTCAGCGGCACTCAAAAGTTCCCCAGTCAAAACTACTGCGGTGGTTGTCCCGTCTCCCACTTCCTCGTCCTGGGTCTTGGCTACCTCAACGATCATCTTGGCGGCCGGGTGCTCGACGTTCATCTCCTCCACAATCGTTGCCCCATCGTTTGTGATGGTTATGTCGCCCATGTCATCGACAAGCATCTTGTCCATTCCGCGCGGCCCGAGCGTGGACCGCACTATCTCTGCCATGGCTTTTGCAGCCATGATGTTCCCGGTTTGCGCTGATCGTCCCTGTGTTCTTAGGGCTCCTTCAGGCAATATTATTACTTGTTGTTGTGCCATTTTTCCTTGTTTTCCTCCGTTTATTCAATCTTTATTCTGGTCTTCTTTTTGGGATTGGTTTTCGGTGCGAAAACCTCTAAAATCCCGTTTTTGTATTTAGCCTTAATCTTTTCCGGATTGATTTTAGAATCGAACGTGTAGACGTCTGAAAAGTCGCCTAACTGTGTCGCACCCCCTGAAAAAACGTGCAACTCAACTTCCTCTTTTGTCGCGTCAATCCTAATCGACTCGCTCGGAACTCCCGCCAGCTCTGCGGTTATGACGTAGGCTTCGTCTGATTCGAGGACGTCTACGTACGGCTCTTCTAATTCTTGGCCTTCCGGGTGGGATGGGATGTAGTTTATCCCTGCCTGGCCGAGCGACTGTGCAATCGCGTTTTCTATGATATCCCTGATTTCATCCAAGAAGTTTCGTCTAGGATTGTTGTTCAAACACACCACCTACAAAAATTTTGGAAAAATATATGGGTTTGGATGTATATAAAAGTCACTATCGTAGCCGACGACTAATAACTATCTCCTGTTTTGTCCTCGATAGGTCCTAATTAATCAAGGGATTAATCATCCCCTTTTCCAACGCACCTCACATACATGATTAAAATAAATATTTTGGAATAATGTATAGGTTTGGATGTATATAAAAACGTTGCGGTTGGCATCTGATTTTCTGGTTAATGTCTGATACCCCGCATAACCTGTGGTCAAGGGTTCAAGGACTTCCAGGAAAAGCAACCTAGACGCAGAAATTTCAGAAATAGGTGAGAAACCTGATGTTTTCCCACATTTCGCTGAAAACCAAAACTCAATCCCGTTTTCGCTTGCTAATGTCCCTTATGACAACGAGAACTCCCTCCACCATACCCTTCCTTTTAACTAATTTTGTGCTTGCCTCAATAGTAATGGCTCGCCCATTTTTATCTAGGACGTCAAGCACCGTGAGCTGTCTTGGCTTGCCTTCCCGCACCGTATCCTTGAATAGTTTAACGATTCCCGGAAGACTTTTCGGCTTAAAGAGATTGAATTCAAAAAAATTCTTGCCAATAACCTCTCCGCGTTCAAAGCCGAAGAGCCCCCTAACCTTCTCGTTTACTTCGATGATTCGTCCGAACCTATCCAAGTAGACAATCCCGTCGTTGGCGCATTCAAAGATTGTCCTGAACTTTTCCTCGCTTTCGAGAAGTGCTCTTTCGGCGTTTATGCGTTCGGTTATGTCCTCCCCGGAGCAAAACATGCCTTCGACAGCTCCAGTATCGTCCCTAAGCAAGGTATTGTGCCATGCTATTTTTCTCTCGCGCATGTTTTTGGTCACAACGCAACTAATGTAGTATTCATGGATGGGGGACTTCTCGGACATCACGTCGCGAAAAATATTTTTCAGCTGCCTGTGCAGTCGACGAGGCAGGAATGAGTCGAACCAGTTTTTCCCGAGGATTTCATTTTCAGTGTGTCCGAGCGTCTCGCAACCCTTCCTGTTTATCAGAGTGATTTCCCCGCGACTGTTTAATACAACTATCATGACCCCGGTAACATCCAAGTACTTCTGCATCCTGTCTCTTTCCGCCCGTAAGGCATTCTCCGCCCTCTTTCGTTTCGTGCACTCGTCAGCGAGCTCTAGGGTGGCCGAGATGTGTTGGGTGAGATTTCTCACGGTTGGATTGAAGCACTCGCTGAGCCCTGTCGAAGACATTGCGAGTGCCCCGATAATCTCCCCGTGCTTTCTTATTGGCGCCAAAATGGCGGGCCGGTTTTGATAGCCCATCGCCTTTGTGATGAGCTTGGCGACGGGTTTAGGAAACAATTCACCTATTATCTCATCGACTGAAACTTGAACGATTTTACCATCCAACACGACCTTGCGATAGATGCTTGACTTATCCAAGTCAATACAATAATTTTTAAAATTGATTCCTCCCACGTCCTCACCCTTTTTCAGCTTGATGGACGGTACTGCAGTTTCCACAATCTTAAGCCTTGATTTATCGTCTGACAAAATGAGTATGCTCGCAGTATAGCGTTTTGACTTCGAGAATTCTTTATTCACAACCCTGAATGTTTCTGCCTCGTCCAGCAAACCGTGTATTTTTATGGACACTGCTTCTGTGAATTGGATGATGTCTACCAAATCCTTAAGGGGTTTATCCATGTAACCTCTTTATTCTCTATTATAAAAGGATAATCTATATTATCTTCTGACATGGATTTGAACTTCGACTTCATTCGAATCGCATACGCGCTTGGAGTAATCGTAGCGTCAGTCATCCTGGCTAAAGTAGTCTACACTCTCATTGAAAAATACATGCTTCAGATTGCCAGAAAGACCAAGTCCGACATTGACGACAAACTCCTCCACTTGGTAAAAAAACCCCTGTATTACCTAATAATCCTTTTGGGTGTCTACGTCGCGGTCGCCTACATCCTCGTCACAGCCGCATCCGGGCCGATAGTAACCTTGATTTCCATGCTCGGTATTATCGTCCTCGTCTGGTTTGCCGGAAGCTTGACCGACCTCATAATCAAGGAGTTCGGCGGCAAGCTTGCCAAACACACAGACTCGACTGTTGACGATGAAGCGCTACCATTCCTCTCACGGGTTATCAAAATCGTAATCTACGGCATCGCCTTCAGCATGCTCTTGGAAAAACTGGGATACTCCATCACGCCCATAATCGCATCCCTCGGCCTTGCCGGATTCGCAATAGGCTTCGCCGCCAAAGACACAATCTCAAACATCCTCGCAGGCTTTTTCATACTCGTCGACAGGCCGTTTAAGATAGGCGACCGCGTCGAGCTCGGCGACACGTACGGAGACGTCGTAGACATCGGCCTTCGCACGACCAAGGTCAAGACCCTCGACTACAAGATAGTCATCGTCCCAAACTCGACGCTTGTATCCAACAACGTCACAAACTACTCTCTACCTGACATAAAACAAAAACTCATCATCCCCTTCGGAATATCCTACGGTAGCGACGTCGACAAGGCGAAGAAGATTGTAGTCGAAGTCGCGAAGAAAACACCGCACGTCCTGAAAGATCCCATGCCCGAATCCTTCTTCATAGAATTCGCAGACAGCTCCTTAAACATCAAACTCATCGTCTGGATCGAGGACCTCCGAATGAAGTGGACGGTGAAAGACCACATAAACTCAGAAGTCTGGAACCGCTTCAAAAAGGAGGGAATCGACGTGCCCTTCCCAGTGCGAACAGTCTACTTGCACAAGGAAAAATAAACTTTTTTTATCCTCCACACTAAGGTCTACATACAATGAGCAAATCCTCCCTATTTGTTAAATCAAAACCTTCAGGGGCTGAGGTCGTGAGGAGGCGACTTCTTGAGTTGGGAGTCTTCAACGGGGAGTGCAGTGTGTTGCGTGAAAAAGGATATGTTCTCTTCCCGGTGAAAGAGGAAGTTAAAATAAAGGATTGTGAGATTACATCCCGACAAAGCAAATACCGGAAGAAAAAACCCAAGTCCTTACGCGTTGCTTTAAAAGGGAAGTTGTCTGAACATGAACTGGAATCGCTCCCGTCTTCCTTCGACTTGATCGGTGACATCGCCGTTATTGAACTTCCAGACGAACTGCTCCCGAAAAAAGAGGTTGTCGGCCAGGCCCTCATCTCGACGTTCAAAAATATTAATGTCGCTGCCGTCAAGTCGTCTCCAGTCGGCACCGAATACCGTACGCGAAGCGTCGAAGTCGTGGCCGGGGAAAACAGGACTGAAACCGTCCACAAGGAATACGGCTGCTA
>JBDRAY010000110.1:0-7252 GCA_043823295.1 Methanobacteriota archaeon
ACAAGTGTTACGCCAATAGAAAATAAGATGACGACAATTATGACTGAGAACCTTACGGAGATGTAGTCGAAGCTTACCATGACCTTGTTCAGTAATCTGATTTCCGGGTCTTCGCTTCTGTCTTCCATATTACAAATAAAATATTTTCCCTTAAACGTTAAAAATGCGTTTTATAATCAATGATCCCTCCTGAGTAACCATCAATGTAAACGTAGGTTCCAGGCGAATTAGAGTACACGAACCTTCCTTCACCCCATCTCCCCGAAGACTCAACCACAACCCATATTCCAAGAAGGTGTCTTTCAGTAAAACTTAAATTTTCAATACTTTTTAAGTATTCCGGCGAGCGACTGTATTCTCCGTAAGTCCACTTCATCGACAACAGGTCTGATAAGACATAGTCATCGTATTCTACCCGGAACTTGTCTGCATGAATGCTTAAGGGGGACCTTGGGGGAATATAATAGGTGTTTGTTTCACCTGATGTTTTACCAGATTCTATTGCAATTGTTATTGCTTCAGCCGAGCTTATGTAATCGAGACTTAGATATTCCGTCAAGTTTGAGTGGGCAAGGCTTGTGAAAAGTAGTGTCGCTAAAATTACTACCATTAAGCCCTCCTTAGACTTGACAGTTTCCTTGAAAAGCGTGTTTCTGGTAAGTATCCTGCCTGTGAAATATCCGAAAAACAGCAAGCCGAATATTATCCCTGTGGTAAACCTTAAGATATTTGAGCTTTCACTTAATCCGAGAATGCTTTGGCTTACTCCGTCGACTCCTATGGGTATGAATGCGAATGCAAAAAGTTTTATGGAGTATAGTTTTTCCCGGATTTTTCCTGAGATAAAGGGCGTTGTAAGCCCAAATACTGAGCCTATATAGATGCCAATGCATCTTGCGCATACCGCCAGGGGTATACCCCGGATTATGAAGCTTCGCTCCGGCATCTGATGGCAAAGGTAAGTAAGTGAAGAGAAGATGTATGCGTAAGCTCCAAGATTCACATACTTGGGATTAAGTGATGCTAGAAGGATTGGTGCGACAGCAAGGTAAACCACAAATACGACGTATAGTCCAAACGTTATCGCAAGCAGGTAGTATGCAAATACGATGACGGACTTTTTCACAAATAATCCAGCCTCATCAACTTGTTCCTTCAGTCTGCGGGATTTCTCATCGGCTCGATCAATAAATTCTTCAAAGGGATCATCCATCTTCAGCATTATAGTTTTTCCTTCAAAAGCTTTCTCACCACCTTCACATCCCCCCTCCCCTTCATCTTCGCCATGACCTTGCCCATCAACCCTTTCTTTAGAAAAGACAGCGCGAATCGAAAGATTCGCGTGTCCAGAAAACGCGAAAGCGTTTTCTCGGAAAGCGTTGACGGAAAGAAACTTATTTTTCATATTTCTTCAAGTATTCTCTAACACCTTCGGGAGTTTTAGGATACGTAGAAGCTCCGTAATCTGCCAATGTATTCTCTAAAGTAAGTATTACCTGCTCTGGTGCTGCAGTTCCATGTGTCGCCTTCATAACCTCTCCCATTAGGTAATTAATCGAATTTTCCTCTCCTTTGAGATAATCTAATATTGGTTTAACGTTTTCACTCAATACGGAATAACTTATATCCTCTAATTCAGATTTGTCTGATTTTTTTACAAGTCCCTCCTCGGAGACGATTTTTTCCGGGCTCTCCCCCGAGTCTATCACCCGCTCTAAAAGCTTTTTACCGACGTTATCAGTGATCTTCCCGGACGACACTAGAGTCAAAAGCTCTACGACAATGCCCTCGTTTAACTTAGACTCTCCGTATTCTATACCCCTGTATTTTAACTGTCCCAGCACTTCCCTGCTAATCCAAGTCGCAGCCAAAGTGGGGTCAATTTTCCCAGAAACATTTTCAAACAAGTCAGCAATATCCTTGTCTTTCACAAGGGTTTTAGCGAAATTCTCGGATATACTCAAGTCTTTTAAAAACCTCTTCCTCCTAGTCTGCGGCGTCTCGGGAAGCTCAATACCTCCAACGTATCCTCCATCAAATTCCTGCGGAGGAATATCCGGATCCGGAATGTACCTGTAGTCGTCGGCAGTCTCCTTAACCCTTTGAGCGGTCGTGATCAAGCTCTTCTCGTTGAATCCGCGCGTCTCCTGGGTTACGGTCAAACCCCGCTTCATAAGCTGCTTCTGCCTTATAATCTCGTACTGGATTGCCTTGAAAGCACCCTTCACAGAATTTATGTTTTTAATCTCGACTTTAGCTCCACCCTCAATAGAAATGTTGGTGTCAGCCCGCATAACGCCTCCAACGTCAACAACACGCTCAGTATAATCCAAAAGGTTGGTAAGCTCTCTTAGAAATATCCTCGCATCAACCGCCGATTTCATGTCCGGTGCCGTCACAATCTCGATTAACGGAACCCCACTCCGATTGTAATCCACCCTCCCGGATTCAAGGTCGTATCTACCGGGATCCTCCTCCAAGTGAACCTCCCAAATACCAACCCCAGAAAGATTACCTTCAACTCCTATGGGCTCGCTCGTACGCTGGTAACCCGACGGTAAATCAGGGTAATCATAGTGTTTCCGCTTTACGAAAATATTCTCATTGGTAACCACCTTACACTCCAAGAGCTCTGCGACCATAATCGCAGTCTCTATAGCATATTCGTTTAAAGGGTAAGGTTTGGCGCCAGGCATCCCAGTGCAGACGGGGCAGGTATTCACGTTAGGCTCCCCAGTCTCCCAGTAATTCGTCTGGCAGTAGCAAAAGAGCTTCTGCCTGCTTTTTACTGGAACGTGAATCTCCAAACCAATCTTCACATTAATATCATCACTCATTGCATAGGTATACGAATTTCATAAAAAATAATGTTTAATCGTAAGAAGTCTTAAGTACAAGTTGGGGAATCAGCTCTGCAAGTTCCCAAGGTTTATCCTCAAGAAGTGTATATATGTCGGATTACGTCCATGGTCGTAACTATTCCCAAGGGTTTTCCGTCTTCCATTACTGGGAAACCCCCCAAACCGGTCTCCTTTACCATTGCGACCATCTCTGCCAGATCCTGCCCGGGTTGCAATGATATCACCTGTTTTTCCATGATGTCTGAGACCCTGACACTGAGTGTTTCTTCGGCGAAGACTCCCTTGAACTCTCCTTTGGTTAGGAATCTTAGTATGTCGAATTGGGTTACAATTCCGACGATCTCTTCCTCAGACATCACTGGAAGCCTTCTCAACCGGTTTCTAACCATGATTTTAGCGACGTCGGACAACATCATGCCCGGGCTTGCAGCCACAACCTCTTTTTTCATGACTTCAGAGACCTTCACCCCGAATTCCTCAGTGGTTGGGAGGACGTCTCTTTCAGAAAGTATTGCGATGACCTTAAGGTCTTCGTCATCGTCTACTATTGGAATCAGGCTGGTTCCCTTTTCCAACATGACTTTTACGGCGTCATCAATCGAGGATTTACGGTTCAGATATACTGCCTGAGACATTATCTTTGATATCGGGCAGTTTATGGCTGCGAGAAAATTCCTATTAAAGTCTTTCTCGATGATATTGTACTTTTCCCCGCCTCCTAGAAAGTCGATTATGTCTATGGATTTGGCCACTCCCTCAAGCCTGCCGGAACCTGCGTCAGTTACGGGAATCCGCCTGAAATCGTGTTCCAGCATAAGTTCCGCCACGTTTTTAATCGAGTTTGCAGGGTGTGTTGAGATGATATTTCCCTCGGCGACGACCATTATGTCCCCGTCTTTTCTGGCCGGGTGATGTTTATACTCCCTAACCTTCCTCTCCCTTGAGCCGTGTGAGTCGGAATACCTGTTTAAACCTAAATCCACGTCAATTTACCCCCTTTTTTTCGCAAGGTTGAAGAAAGATTTTTATTCACCGTGCACTATCTTGCAGATTTTACGGATAATATCCACCCGGTCAGCCGCCTGGAAAACGTTTCTTCCAATCGAGACTCCGTGGGCTCCACAGTCAATCGCATCCTCGATCATCGAAAGTAGTGACTCTTCACTGTCGATTTTCGGCCCGCCCGCAATCACGATGGGTGCGGGACACCCTCCAACAACGTCCTTGAAAGTCTTCTTATCACCAGTGTAAACCGTCTTTATAAGGTCTGCGCCAAGCTCAGCTCCCAGTCTTGCAACGTGTTTCACATACTTTACGTCGTGGCCGTCTTTAATGTCTTTTCCTCGAGGATACATCATGGCTAAAAGCGGAATCCCGTATTTATCGCAGTCGCGAGTGATTTTTCCGAAGTCGGTAAGCATCTGGGACTCGTCTTCCGCACCAATATTCACGTGAATGCTGACTGCGTCAGCTCCAAGCCGAACAGCCTCCTGCACCGTCCCCACCAAAACCTTGCAGTTTGGATCGGGTCCAAGACACGTTCCGGCAGACAAGTGTATTATAAGGCCTATGTCTGATCCGTAACCCCTGTGACCCCACTTCACCATGCCCTTGTGCATGAGCACTGCGTCAGCTCCTCCCGCTGCAACGTCGTCTACAGTCTTTGCCAGGTCTTCAAGGCCCTCTATGGGTCCTACTGTCACCCCGTGGTCTAGCGGCACGATCACGGTGTTGCCGCTTTTGCGATCTAAAATCCGTTCAAGCCTAATCTTCTTTCCAATCATTTTCGGAATTAACTATTGCAGAGAACGTATTTAAAAGCGTTGTTCACACCATTATCACGCATTTCCCTCAGCTGTAACATCGTGTCTGTGAATACTTTCGTGGCTTACAACTCGCGCGTGAATCCTAACTTTGGGAAATATTTTCTTGGCCTTATCCAATAGTCCCCTGGCAACGTCTTCAACGAACTTAGGGTTTGAATGCATTTTCTCGACGACGTCAATTTCATCCGGGGTTTTTAAAAGCGTGTACGTGGGACTTGAAAAGGAATTTTCGCAAACGTCAATCAAAGTTTCGAAGGCAATTTTCTCATTAATGTCTGCCTCTACACTCAACTCTGCTATCGCACGCTGGATATGGGTTTTCCCACCAGTGTTTTCCATGCTGTGAGGGCACACGGTATTTCCAACGACGAAAACCGTAAGTTTTTTCGAGTACATACCATTCTCCTTCAAAACCCTGACAACCACGTCGTGAGTCTCCATGGTCTTTCTACCCGTCGCAGGCGTCTCCCGCTCTACAACAAGCTCTGTTTCAAGCACTACCTCACCCCGTAAATAAGGATGCTTATTTGAAAGCCTAACCAGCATGCTTTTCGCAAGCACCTCCAGACTCTCATGCGTCACCTCACTCTCCTCCCCAATAGACTCTGTAATCGCCTCTACAAGCCTGCTCATGTGCGCTCCCTTTTTCTTTTTCGGTAAATCAACAGTTAAACTTATCCTCGGTATGAACTTGTAGGAGTGGCCCCGCCACTTAGTCTTGACTAGTGTTCGAACATTTGTCACCCCAACTTTTTCCAATCCCAATTCCACTTCAGGAGTCTCGTCTTGCGTGTCTTTTTTCATTTCTACTTCACCCCAATAATCTTGTGTAATTGTGGGAGCACCCTCCCCCCCAGTTTTGCTTCAAGAGCTTTCTCGATTAGCCAATTAATCTTTTCAAGTTTGTCTGGCTGTAGATACACTTCGACGGATGCTTTATCGATTATCTTCTTGGCGTACGCCAGATCCGTATCGTCTGCCACAACGACCTTGACGTAATCGGAAGCCTTAAGTTTTCCCATTATCGATTCGTCGCTTTCCTCTTTCGAGCTTGGAGGCTTCAAATCCAATGCCACGGAATCCACACTCGAAAAAACTTCCTCGTCGTAGATGCTCCCGTTAGTCTCGAGAATGATCTTATACTCCTTTTCTTTTAGGGCTTGTATAAGCTTTCTGAGTTCATCGACCTGAAGGAGCGGCTCACCACCGGTGATGCACACCGTCTTGATTTGTTTGCCTTCTAATTCCCCCACAATATCCTCTACACTCATCTGCCTGCCTTCACCCCAGCTTTCCGGCGTGTCACACCAACTACACCTCATGTTACAGCCAGCCATTCGAACGAACGCCTGCGGCTCCCCTATAAACCTCCCTTCACCCTGAATGCTTGCGAAAATCTCAATAATTTTCATTGTCGCATAATCCCCTCATGATCGTGTTCATGCTTATCAAGGGGATAGATATCCTGGATTAGAGAGATTAGTGGGTGCTCTATTTCAAGGATTGGTTTGTCCGCGTTTAAGGAAAGCAGGTATTCAATGCCTGTGCGGCCCTCCCGACGGTGTCTCACAAGTCGTGCTACTTCATCCAATTCCCGTGAATCCGCGAACTCGGGGAAGAATCCGTTTAAGGCCGCGCCCAAACAGTCTGGTCCGACTCTATTTAGGATTCCCTGGTTATCTATCGAATGCATGGCTGCGGTAAGATTTTTTACTGATCCAGCGATGTAACCTACCGCTTGTGCGTAGGTCATACTCCAAAGGTCATGGGTGTTTTCAAAGTCGCATTGCGTGGGACTGCGCACTCCCTCTCTGATTCTTCTGAATCTAACGTTACCTAAGTTAGGTTGCATCTGTACAATACCTCGGTCTACGAAGAGACGTGCAAGCCCAGTGGTTCCTCCTGCAAATGCTTCGAGGTCTCGTCTCCAATTGAAGAGGTGGTCAATGCTTGCTGCAGCAATCAGATCGCCGTATTTAATATTTGTGATTCCAGTCGCCCCTAAATGACCGGCGATAAAGGCGAAGTGAGATAATTGTTTAGGGTCATCTGTATCAAGAAACCTTCGAACCATTTCCGGATTACCTCCAGTTTCTTCGACATCAGCCAAAACTTGTCGGATCATCCCCTCTCTTATTTTCGGAGTTTCCGCCAGCATTCGTCCAATGTATGTTTGGTTCGTTGATGTTGCATCAACGTCGCCGCGCTGGTCGAAGTCGGGAAGATTTGATATCACAAATCCTTGATGTGAACCATCTGGTCCCTGAAGTTTTGACCATACACCAAAAAATTCTGGTAGGTCAACAGAATCTGTCAAATCACGTCGGTTTCTTGCAATCCACATCATCCCAAATTCCCTTACTGATTGGAAGAAAGCTTGTCGTCCCAAGTAAAACGGAGGGTAGTGGTTTAGTGTCATTCTCCCTTGATCATCCCATAGCGGGTAATGAGGAGTTATGTTCTTGGGAATATCTGCCCCCAAATACTTCCTGTGCATTTCCATCACATCAAAGAGTGTGGTATCTTCAGGGTCAAACCTAAGTCCCTTAGCATAATGGGCATAGG
>JBDRAY010000111.1:0-2088 GCA_043823295.1 Methanobacteriota archaeon
TGCGAGGAGGGCTCCCTTCCTCGTAGAGTGAGGGAGGCTTTATCCAAGGTTGCAGATGATTTAAAGCTTACTGGTGAGGATAGTGCAGTGCAAGTTACTTCTGCGATTTACGAGCTTGAGGAGATTGCAAACGACGTGAACATTGCCGTGCACGCTAAAACAATCATCTGGGACATTATTAGCACACTTGAGAGTTTGAAGACCTCGTAATGGACGAAAACATTTTAATGCGAAACGTCGAGGAAGTCGTAACTGAAGAGGAATTCTCTAAAATCATTGCGAAAGAGAAAAAACCCTCAGTATACTGTGGATTTGAAGTGTCAGGCTCAGTACACCTCGGACACTTAGTCGCAGTCTCTAAGATGATTGACTTTGCCGACCAAGGATTCAAAGTAAAGGTCTTGTTTGCAGACGTCCACACCAAGCTAAACAGAAAGGATGTAAATATTGAGGAAATGGTTGCCTACTGGCAGAAGGTTTTTACATCCTTCGGACTAACAAAAGCCGAATACATTAAGGGATCCGACTTCCAGTTCAACGAAGAATACGTCCGCGACGTCCTAGAAATCGGTTTGAAGACAACCTTAAACCGCGCAATAAGGAGCATGCAGGAGGTTGCGAGGGATATCGAGCATGCACACGTCTCCCAGATGATCTACCCCCTCATGCAGATTGCGGACATCAAAGCTCTTTCCGTGGATGTCGCATACGGCGGGATTGAGCAGAGGAAAATTCACATGCTAGCCCGCGAAATCCTACCCCAAATAGGATATAAAAAACCGGTTTTCGTGCACACTCCACTCATAACTTCTCTGAAGGGTCCTGAAGTGAAGATGAGCTCCTCTATTCCAGACTCATTGATTGCGGTAGAGGATTCTATTGAAGAGATTAAATCGAAGGTAAATGGTGCGTTTTGTCCGAAAGAGCTTACGGGTAATCCCATACTCGGGGTAGCCAAACTTGTTTTATTCCCCAAGCTGGGTCGCATTGATGTTAACCGACCCGAAAAGTTTGGCGGGAATTTGTCTTATAAATCATATTCTGAACTTGAGGGTGACTATCTTTCAAACAATCTCCATCCCGCGGATTTAAAGGCCGCAGTTTCGGAAGGCATCTCAACAATTCTAGAACCAGTTAGGAGTGCAGTGTCTGGTTAATAATTCTTATAATACCTCTCAACTAGTTTTTATGGTGTGGGTCATGCCCTTGAAAGTTTGAGGTAAATCCCCCACCCAATTAGAATAGCAGCTATTGAAACCCCGATTGTCGCCACCTGCCACAATATTTCAGGCTGAATTGCGCTGTACCTCGCCTCGTTTACGAAAGCTTCCACTGCAAGAGCGATAACAATCACTGATAAAATCCGGGTTACGAAGTCGCGAGCCCTGTGCTGAACGTCCATAACCCGCTCTTCCGCAATCTCCTCCCTCAGAATCGACCGGCCCAAGTCTATTACAGCATATCCTATGGCAGTGGCTCCGATTGCCCCAATTATGACTGTGATAAGATCACCTTCCGCAACAAGCGGGAAAAATTGGTATGAGAATCCAAGATTGTTGAGCATTTGCTCCCACGATTCAACAAGCAGAAATAAACCATAAACCACAAGTGTCACGCCAATAGAAAATAAGAGGACGACAATTAGGACTGAGAACCTTACGGAGATGTAGTCGAAGCTTACCATGACCTTGTTCAATAATCTGATTTCCGAGTCTTCGCTTGTGTCTTCCATATTACGTATAAACTCTTTTTTCTTAAAAGTTAAAAATGAGTTTTATAATCAATGATCCCTCCTGAGTAACCATCAATGTAAACGTAGGTTCCAGGCGAATTCGAGTAAACAAACCTTCCCTCACCCCATCTCCCAGAAGACTCAACCACAACCCACATTCCAAGAAGGTGTCTTTCACTAAAACTCAAATTTTCAATGCTTTTCAAGTATTCCGGCGACCGAGCGTACTCTCCTTGAGTCCAATCCATCGACAATAGGTCTGACAGGACAAAGTCGTCGTATCCTGTTAAGAATCTGTCTGCATGAATGCTTAACGGGGACCTTGGAGGAATGTAATATACTATCAAGTCGCCGGA
>JBDRAY010000112.1:0-21864 GCA_043823295.1 Methanobacteriota archaeon
AAATATGGTTGTGTGCGGTACACGTCACACCCAAAGTCGGCTATCCTTTTTTGTTATAAATTTACACTTTAGTTTATACGTGTACACACGACTCTATCCCAGACTCCGTAAACGTTTTGTTGGATGGTGAAGTGCAGGTTATGACTGGATCTGATCTAGCCGACTCGACGTTTTCAGATGGTAAATCATTTTTTTTCAAGACCTCACTTTCGGCTGGCTCCCACAACTTCAGCTTCAACGCGTCTTCGGCTGGGATGGTTAATTCAACGAGTGTTTATTTTGGGCCTGCAGTTACTGTGAGGCCGGGGTATCTCACAGCCACCCTTTCAGAACCAAACTCTTCGACTATTGTATCCCAGTATTTGTTTTTCAATACCACCGCGATTGTGTCTTGCATTGGGGGGGATTGTGGGAATGTTATAGCAGTGTTGAATTACTCTGAAGGGATTATTCCGCAAACTAGTGGAACACCCTTTTATACGGTAGATGCGAATCCCATGTCTCCTGGAGATTTGCCTTGCCTTACTAATCTTTCCGTCAATGAATCATGCAATGTGACTTGGACTGTGAATGCGACTGGAGGGCATGGAGCAACCTATGGGATACTTGCTTTCTTCAACACTTCTTTCTCGCGGAATGTCACGGAGAGCGTTAATTTGACTGTGAACTCTCTTGTCCCGGTGATATCTAATCCAAGTCCGGAAAACAATTCGGTTTTCGAGCCGTACACAAGCTACTTCACATTGACAATTGGAACCCATAGGGTTTCAGTGTGTCGTTTCTCCAATAGTAGTGGTGTTGAATGGGGGAACATGACAGAGACGTTCACTTCGACTAACTCTACAAACCATTCGACAAACGTTACTGGGCTTTCAAACGACAACTCGAAAAACTTGTTCATTAAATGCCAAAGCTTTGACGGATACGTTAACAGCGAAGACTATCACCTGCAATTCAATGTTTCCACTCCGATGGTTTTTATTAATGAGTTCAATCCGACTTCGAATTGGATTGAGATTGCAAATGCTGGCGACACGAACGTGAATTTGACTTTATGGGTTTTGGAGTATATTTACAATTCAAGTTCGGACAACCACAGTTTAACATCGTATTTGACGGATTACCTCGTTTTATGGGAAAACATTACGAACATTACATTGAGGGATGAGGGAGAGCTAATCTTATACGACAGGGAGGGTGTTATCGCAGACAACATTTCTTATTCTAATGTGACGGAAAATTCTTCTTTCGGACGGCAGACAGACTTCAGCGATACGTGGGTTATTTTTGGGGAGCCTACTCCGGGGGTGACTAACCTGGAGTTTTATTCGCTTGATTGGCCCATGTTCAGACAGAATCCGGGAAGGACTGGGGTTACTCCAATAAATATTTCAAGCCAACTGTTAGAGCAATGGAATGTGACTTTAGGGTCGAGAGTCAGGTCTTCACCTGCAATTTTGGAAAATGCAGTGTATACAAGCTCTTGGGAGGGGGATGTTTTTGGATTGAATTTGAGTAGTGGTGATGTTTTGTGGAATTATTCTTCTGGATATTATATTACTTCTTCCCCGGCAGTGACTTCAGGCAGACTTTATATTGGGACTTCAAATCCCGACGGCCTCGTATTGTGTCTTAATGCTTCTAACGGAGACTTAATTTGGGAGTACAACACTACCGAGGGGATAGAGTCTTCACCCTTAGTCTACTCTGATATTGTGTACATTGGATCGAATAATGGAGTATTCTACGCGATAAACAGCTCCGTTGGCACGCAATTATGGAATTATACGACTTCTGGAATGATCAGATCATCTCCCGCGTTAAATGACGGTATTGTTTATTTCGGCTCCGACGACTACAAGATTTACGCCTTGCATTCACAGAATGGGAGTTTGAAATGGAGTTTCCCGACTTTAAACAGGGTTTATTCCACGCCCGCGGTTTCAGGGGATTCCTTGTATGTGGGATCATATGACGGGGTGATTTATTCATTGAATGTTTCTGATGGATCATTGATTTGGGATTTCAACACTTCAGGGAGCATTCTGTCTTCCCCCACAGTGTCTGATGACTTGGTATTTGTTGGTTCAAATGATAGAAGTCTATATGTGATAAATGCAACTTCGGGAGATAGTGTTTGGAACTTTTCAACGTGGGATGAGATTGTTGCATCACCCGCGGTTTCAGGGGACTTTATTGTTTCAGCTTCAAAGGACAGAAGCCTTTTAATCCTGGACAAATACAATGGAACGGCTCTTTGGGGTTTTAATGCTGGGCAGGGTATTCTTTCTTCCCCGTCAATTTCTGGGGGAATGGTTTTTTCAGGTGCAGATGACGGGTTAATATATGCTTTCGGGGTTTTGAATGACACTGATTTACCCAATGTTACTTTAGTGTGGCCTGGAATCGGATACACTGATTCCGATGGAGACTTAAACTTAGTCTATGAAGTCAATGATGAGAGTACGGATTTAGCTAATTGTTCCCTAGTTTTAAATGAAGTCTTGAACCAAACTAGTCCCTCAGTTTCTGAGGGAGTGAACCAGTCTTTTATGGTTTTGAATCTTGTTAATGGGTCATATAACTGGAGTGTTCAGTGTACTGATGATTCAGTTAACTCAAATGTTGGGGAAAGCTTGACCTATTCTTTCAATGTTTCTTTAAGTCCGTTAAATGATTTTTTAGGGATGCTTGTCTTGGGTTGGAATTTGATTGGCTTACCCAGGATTATCTCCTAGCAAGTGTCTTTTTATAGTTGTATGGTTTATATTATTGGATGATGGATGATAATGCCGCTATGATAGGAGATTACTTGGGTACGATAGAAGAGTATGTTCCCGGGGATGGTACTTTCGCTGAAGACGGTAAGATATTTGCCGCAAGTGTAGGTAAATCAAATTTAGACAAAGACAAACGTGAAGTTTCTGTTTCAACGAAAAACTTGGGAAAACCTGCTGTAGGACAAATTGTTTACGGCGATGTGATGGGTTTTAGGAAGAATGTTGTGACGATAATAGTTTCCAAGATCAAGGACTTTAAAGGTGATGTTGACTTTAAAAGTGAGATTTACGTCTCCAACATTTCAGACAAGTACGTTGAAAAGCCGGAATCACTTTTCGGCATCGGGGACATCGTCGAGGCTGAGATAGTGAAAATCGAAGGAAACACAATCGACTTGTCCACTAAAGGAGACTTTGGAGTCGTTAAAGCATTCTGCAAAGTCTGCAGGCGCCCACTGGTTTTATCCGAGAAACAAGAAGGTACTTGTGATTGCGATTCATGCGGGAACAACGAGCAAAGGAAAATCGGTAAAAACTTCAATAAAGTTGTGTTATGATGGAATACTCTGTAGTTGACAAGGGGAAAGACTTCATCGAAGTAGAGCTCTCTGACAAGGCAGTTGCTAATGCTTTGATACCTATTTTGCAGGATATGGGAGTTGACGCTTATTCGTTCGGACCCCACCCTTTAAATCCTGTTTACAGGTTGCATGTTAAGGGTGCGAATCCTATGAAGGATTTGAAGAATGCAACTGAACAGCTTACTAAGGAGTGGGTTGCATTCAAAAAGGGCGTTGTAGGGAAGATACCGAAAAAATAGTTTTTGGTGGTCTTTATGGATGAAGAGGATAGTTTGGAAGGGGATGATACTGAGTCTTCCAAAGATGGTGTTTTTTCGGGTGTAAAGCGGGTGGTTGAGGGTATGACTGTAACACCTTTTTTTGAGAAACATTCCGCTCACATGGCTGCCACTTTAAAGCTTGAGTCAGAATTTGTAGATGAAGGTAAATACTTAGTGCTTACTGCCAGGGTTCCGGGTTTTTCCGAAGAAAATATTGATGTTTCAGCGAGCGAGAACTCGATTCACATAAAGCTTCGTTCGGGTGGGGAAGCAGATGGTTTGGGTGGTGAGGCTGACCATGACTCTGATGTTGTTTTAAACTCGACTTATGTCACTCCTGTTCCAGTGAATCCTGATAAGGTGAAGGTTAAGAGGAAAGGGGATTATTTGGAAGTCAAGGTTGCGAAGCTGTAGATTTCTCATTATGTTTAAGATATGCATTTAAATATATGTTTTTTAATATATACTTTATGCCAGATGTAACTCCCTTGATGAGACTGCTCTTGCACAAAAAGCCAGTGGACACTCTACTAGCTCTTGCAGAGCTTAAGGAAACATACGCCTCAGTAGTGGCTAAAAAGACGGACTGCACCTACCCCTACACACTGAAAATCCTAGACGACCTTGAAGGTGAAGACCTCGTTGAATTTAGTAAGGTTGGGAGGATTAAACACGTGAAACTCACACCTAGAGGAGTGGACATAGCCCACGATCTTCTCGGACTTGTAAGGCATTTAAACCAAACCGACGAAAAAATCAGGGAGGAAGCTGAAGAAGAAACTCAGGAAGGAGACTAGAACATGGAAGCGGTTAAAACCTCAGTAATAATACTTGGCGTAAACACAATACTCTTTGTATACATACTGTCAGCTAAGGTTTCAGCGCCAATAACCATCGTATTAGGACTTATGGCACTTCTACTTATAGTCAACATCTACAAAGTGGGCGACGAATACATACACCTGGAAAAAGCAGCAGCAAGAAACAAAAAAAAGATCGCACACCAGAAAAAAGAAATATATTTAAACAAGAAAAAACTCGAGAGAATCCTTGAGGAAATCTCGAGAAAAGACCGGGAAAAAATCAAAAGCGAATTGGGAAGCACTAATACGGAAATCACATCAAGGGAATCAAGATTCCAAGACACCCTATGGAACCAGCTGGAAAAAACAACAACACCGAAACAATCAGAGAACGCAAGACTTAACGCGCAGCGAAAAGAGATTGAGGAACTCATAAACGTCACGAAAAAAAAGTATATGAAACGACAATTAGACGAAGACGGATTCAGAGAAATCGTAAGAGACTATCAAAAACAACTCATTGAAATAGAAAACAAGATAAAGAAAACTTCACCCAAGAAAAAATAGATTACCCGCCACCCAAAGAAGTCTGCCTACCACGCTTAGTCCTCGCAGTAGACACAAGCATATTCCACGCGAAACCAATACGCTCCAGATAACTCGTAAAGGATAATGAGTCTGAAAGAATGAGAGACCTGCCCTTCCCCAAACCAGCCTTAAACTCCCGCTCCCTTTTGATCAATCCAAACCTCACAAGCTTTGGGATGACCTTGTTTTCCAAAGTTGCCTTAGAATAACCATTTTCCGTTAAGAATTTACCAATCTCTTTTTTAGTGACAATCTCACAATCCAATAAAAGCGTGATAAAATCAGTAGCAACCTCATGATACCTCGGCTGGAATTTAGAAGGGAAAATAAAATCAATAACATCCGAAACACTCCAAATCACAGTCTTATCCAAACCACCCTTCCCCTTAAGCTCGCCCCCATAGTGACTTGGAAGCCAAAGAGACTCTGAAGCGGGAATTCCGTGAGAGGACGGGGGTTTAGGATCAGGATTGCCCTTGCCCTTAGACGCCATGGTAAAACAATTACCATAGGAAATTAAAAGCATGAAATGACAATAAGTAAAGATGATAACAAATATTGAAGCCATTCTGCTTGGCATCATACAGGGGATAACTGAATGGCTCCCAGTCTCAAGTTCAGGTCACCTAGTGATCATACAGCAGTTATCCGGGATAGCCGCAGACATAGAATTCGACGCACTACTGCATTTCGGAACACTACTCGTAGTTATAGCCTATTTCCGAAGTGATTTGAAAAGTATTATAGTCGACCTTATAAAGGCCTCTAAATCCCTCCGAAAAACCGGAAAGATAAAACACACTAAAAACATAAAGCTTGCCTACCTCATAGCCTTAGCCTCAATTCCGACGGGAATAATTGGAGTATTTTTCAAAGACGTGTTCGAAGCCATGTTCACAGACTTGTTCATCGCCTCACTAGGCCTAATCGTCACGGGCCTATTCCTACTGGCCTCAAAAACCCCGAAGGAGCCTTCACGCCTTGACTGGGGTGCGGCCCTCATAATCGGCTTAGCCCAGGGAGTTGCCATAGTGCCTGGAATATCCCGGTCGGGGGCGACTATTGCGACAGCGTTGTTTCTGGGTGTGGACCGGAAGGAGGCCGCCCGATTCTCTTTTCTCATACTTATTCCGGCCGCCGTAGGTGGGATAATACTTGAGGGAGGGGGGGTGATAACAGACACACTTCAAAACACAATCCCTCATCTTGCAGGACTTGCGACTTCGATTATTGTCGGCTACGCAAGTCTCGCATACCTTATGAAGATCGTAAGGGAGGGAAAATTCCACTACTTCGCATACTACGTGATACCACTAGGTATAGCATCGCTCATAGTATCCCAGCTAATGTGAAGAAAAAGGCAGAGTCCAGCAGACAAACTCAGAAAAAAAGTGTTAGAGCATGATACGATGCCACTACGACATTAACCTTGCTTCCGTCCTGTTTCCAGCATCCTCTGCCTTGCCGTTTCCATGCTCATTTACTGCGTCAGCTACTCTGGATTGAGGATTAACCGGGCAGCTTCAGTATATCCGCTCTCCATCAGGTCAGAGTATAGGGCCTTCCGGTCTGCCTGCGCGAGTTGGTGCATTTTTTTCATTGAATCAAGTTTCTCCTCGAAGAAAAAGTCGTCTTTGTCTACAAGCCCTACTGGAGTTACTTCAGGCCTCGTTATGTCCTCGTTGATTCTTACCGCGATTTCACTGGCCTCCTCTGGAGAGAAATATCTTAGGTACTCCGGACCGGGTCTGTCTTTAAGATCCTTGTATGCGAGGGCTTCGGAAGCCAGTTGCTTGTATTCCTCAAGGGAAATAGCCCGCTTCTTGTCCTGATACTCCTTCCACTTCTGCTGGCTTTCAGGGCGACCGAGGTTTTCGGTGATTATTTTTTCTGCGGCTTCCTGTGCTTGCCTCAAGTCCTCCTTCTGTTGCCTCATCCGTTTGAAAGTATCTGAGTTGTAAATGGCAGGTGCATGCTCTTTGATCAAGTTAGCTACTTCTCGGTTCTCCAACACTCTTTCCATTAGAGGTAGGTGTTCCCTTAAGAATGATGCCTCTGCTTCAGGATCGCCCTTGACTTCCCTGAACTTTTCGTTGAGCTCGGCCAACTGGTCCTCACCTGTCAT
The DNA here is from genome assembly GCA_043823295.1 of Methanobacteriota archaeon. GTDB lineage: Archaea > Altiarchaeota > Altiarchaeia > IMC4 > SCGC-AAA252-I15 > SCGC-AAA252-I15. The sequence continues at coordinate 7,138 of JBDRAY010000112.1, forward strand.
CACCATCTGCTTACCTTCCGGAGTCTCCCTTTCCAATCGATAAGCCTCACCAGCCTCCCGAGAACCATCCAAAACATACCCTCTCTTATAGAGCGTGGTTACCTGCCCCTCGAATTGCCTCTTCTCCTCGTTGATGTAGAGGGTGTGGGCAAGCCTTCTCGAACCCCATGCATTAATCAAGCTCTCATCATCACCGCTAAAAGCGTGGGAAACATCATCTCGTACTTGCTCCTCCATACCTCCCAGATTATGCCGACCCTCGACTATGGATTGAATCCCAACTATCCTACTCTCCACGCTCCAGATTCTATACGCCTCCCTTATTGGAGTTCTAACTACACTACCATCTCTTAGGTGTTGTACCTCCTCCCGCATCCTTGTTTGTCCTTCAAGTACGTGGTCACGCATTGTGTGGTGTCTTATAACATCCTCTACCCGCGCCAGGTCGGAGTTTAAGTCTTCGCTTCCGCTGCGCTTTAAAATGTCCTTTATTTCACCATAGTATTTCTTATCGCCTGCATAGATATCGTCGGCATTGTTCTCCCATAATACACTCCTCTCCTTAAACATTCGCCTTAATACTCCTTCTATTTCTTTCGTGTCGCCTCTGGCTTTATCGCTTGCCTCAACATAAGTCCTCAACGTCCGCATCTGTACGGGTGACAGCCTGTCCTGTGCTTTATCAAGCCTTTCGGAAAACTCAGGCAGAACATCCTGCCTCATCCTCGCATCTACAACCTGGTCGCCTGACAACCTGGCTTTTAGATAGTTTTCCCCGTATGCAATCACCATCTTTTCAGCGTCGGGGGTGAGCTTGTTATCTGGGAGCCCTTCGGATTTGACCAAGCCATCCATCGCCCTCTCTATCGTCAGCCTAGCATTGGCTTTTCCAATATTCTCCCTTCCCTCCAGCTTCACCTTATGCACTTCATGGAATGCCTTTGCCGTAGCTGCACCGCCTGCAATCAACCCACCTATTCCTGCCCCTACCGCAGTTCCACCCGGACCAGCCCACGACCCAAGCGCTCCTCCAAGTTTCGTACCTCCAACAATCATGCCTCCAAGAGGAATAGTGACTACCGCCCCCATCGTCACTGAACCTCCCATCCTCTTAGCCAAATCCATGTCGGAAGCCTGCGTAAAATCCATACCATCCCACGTGTGCAGTCCCGCGTGAAGTGCGAAAGCAGGCCCAAGGACTGTTCCAGCACCTCTCGCTGCAAGAGCCTCTCCCAGCTTCCTAGCACCCACCGTCTGCAATAATCTAGCACCCCCACGGGTTGCACCGTAATCCATGGCCTTGAACATGTACAAGTTCGCCGTCATATTAGCTGAATCGTTGACGAAAGCAACCGTCTTTCCCACCTCCTTAGTCTGGAAAGCCAGACATTCAGGCGGTACGCCCAACACACTACCAACGTTATAAGGAGTGAAAGGTATGCTCGGTGGAAAAATGCTATGCCAAGCGTTCTCGTCCAACGATCCCTTACAAAAAGCATCTAACGCCGCGAAACCCGCCCCCATCGCACCCATCCTACCCACCTCACTCCTCGGCATAGGAACCCTCGTCTGCAACAAGCTTGAAGGTCTCGCAGCACCCGCCTTATTCGCCTCCGCCAGATGCCCCCCTATCTCCCGTTGCCTTAATTTTTCCGTCCACTCCCTATCAGGCGTCCCAGGAGGTTTTCCTGTTGATGTGACTTCGGTCCTTTGTGCTGGGACGATGCTTGTTCCTGGTGGTTTGGGTTTTACGGAAAACCTGAGGGTAACCTGCCTCCCTGCGACACTCTCTCCTGGTGATCTTGACACTGCTTTATAGTCTGTGAGTAGTCTCACTCGATCTTGGTTCATCCTAAGTATGACATCCTTCATGTAGGTTGCATATCTTTCCACGTAAGCTTTGAATTCGGGGTTGTTTGGATTGACTGTCTTTATCTCGCTCTCTGTCGGGGCTGCTGCTTGAATGCGCGGATCGTCTGTGACTCCAGGTATTGGCTCTTGCAGTCTATCTGGTAGGTGGAATTCCACCGTGCAGTTGGGACGCGCATCAACCCTGTTTCCGGTGGTAAGAATTTTGTGCCTAGCTCCAGCATCCTCTACTATCCTCCGACATAATGCTCGTTGTCGGATGTTTCTGCTCTGCCAGACCTGAATCTGACCTTTTGGATGCTTCACTTCCATATCTGGTGACAAGCTACCGTCGTGCAGGTTGAAGACTAATCCTCCTTTTTCAGATGCAAGCTGCTTCTCAAACTGTCCTACGCTTCCTCCCCGGCCCCCGGATTCAACGCGACTCTTGTATGCTCTGAACGAATCGTAAAGTTCCTTTGCTTTGTCGAATGCCTGCAAAACTGACTCCCGAGAAACGCCATCGCGTGCAAGTCTTTGCACTACTGCATCCCTGACTTCTGGCTCGTATCCCACAAAACCCCCTCTCACTTGCCTAGCCTCAACTGCGATCCTGCGTACTAACGGCTCCATCTCTCGTGGGATTTCAATCTTCGCGCCTTCAGTGTTTCTCCACTCATTCAGGAGTGACACGTAATCACTGTTCTTCCATGCGTTATGCTCTTGGAAGGAGACAAGACCCTTAAGCTGTGGGTCATTTCGGAGTGTTTCCATCACAGCAACTGCGGTTGGCTCAGAGCTGCGGTGCTGCCCCCACAATACTACTGGCTTGGTGTCTAAAGCCCTTGTTGCAGTATAAGCGTTTTTCAACGATTCAGGGATACTTACACCCTTGTACCTAGATAAAAGGTCTCTGAAGTCAACATTATGCCTCCTGCAAGCGTCAAGCGTGTCACGCAGTTCCCCCAATCGCGTTTGGTTGAGCTTGCCTTCCAAGTCCCTCTCGAAAAAGTGGTCCAATACTTCTCTAGCCCCTACTTCAGCCTCGACTTCAGGATGTGCCTCCGAGATTGTGGGAATAATGCGTTGAGGATTCTCGACGCTTCCACTCAACGCCTCCGAGAACTTCACGGACGCTTCCTGTTGCAGCCTTGCTTGACGAGCCACCTTCTCCGCCTGAAGCCTGCTGAACTCCTCCGCCTCCCTCTTGTATCCTTCAGCCTCCAAATCATGCCTGACTTGCTCCGGATTATCGCAGTAAACTGAAAACATCCTTTTAGCGGAATTCCTTTTCGCCCTGTCACTACCCCTTTCCAACAACCCTACTTGCTCAATGAAATTCACACCGCTGCTGGACTCTACTAAAGGCCTCACCATCCCCTCCACCTCCCCCCTTGAGAAGCTACCGAGATACTCCTGCCTACCAGCTTGTCCTGCAACAGCAGCCTCTGACGCTTCCGCTGGCATTCTTTTTGGTGTCCTAGCTTGTGGTGTTTTTGTTGATGGTGTTTTGGTTGGAGGTGCTTCCGCCACTGTCGCCCGCATCCTTGGTCTGGAGTGATTTTTTACAGCAATTTCTGCAGGCCTGCTGGCCAACTCCGAAGGGATTGGCGGAGGCTCCACACGTAAAGTCCTCCTCAACTCTATGGCCGCCTCGAAAGGCAGGTCTGCTCCTCCCGTATGCTGTCTGATTGCTCCGGTTCGAGCCATGCTTAGTATTGCCTCGTTGGATAATCCTTTACCCCTCAATGACTCCAAAGCGTCCATCGCCCTTGAGATTGGAGTCCACCTTCCTGAAAACTCCTCGACTCCTTCTGAGTGCACAAGGCTTTGCATGATTGATTCATTCGACAGGCCGTTCCTGTGTAGTGTAGCGATGGTGTCCACGCAGGATTCTGTTGCCGCTTCAAGCTTTGAGGTATCGCCTGGAATATGAAACTTGGTTTCAATCTCCCTAATCTGTTCTGTAAGAACTTTCTTGATGTTTTCAACGGGCCGGCCTCTCCGCATGTCCTGCTGGTAACCTGAAAGTTCCATAATCATTAGTGTGTCAAGTTGGGCGAGTTCACTGCCAGGAGTTCCGTAAATTGCCTTTCGCATGCGATTGAATCTTATGTGGTCGCTCTCGTGCGCGTCAACTGACTCTGACGAGAAGAATGGAATGTAGCGAGAGCCCTCGCTTAAAACACCGACAGGTACAGGCTCGTAATTCCGCTGGTCTAGCGAAAAGGGTATGTTTATGACTGTGCCCCACATGTTTTCCGCGCCGTAGCCGCGCGTAATAATCCTGTCCCGCAGCCCTCCCTCCCACACCTCCCTCTTGAAGACTATGCTGCCGGAGGACGGGTTTTTAGGGTCTCGGTAGAATGAGGCACCTTCGAAGTCCTTCTGTGTGAAAAGGGGTTTTTCTACAATCCTCCCTTTCCCGTCAGGCCCTCTGACCACCTCGGTTAACGTGGTATCAAACACGATTCCATCCACTGCATTCCGTCTTTGTAAAGAGCCTTCCGGAAGATTCAGCCTGCCCAAGGATTCGTTCCGAATCTTGATTAAAGCACTATCCCAGTTTTCTCCCGCAGAAATAGCTTTGACTTGTTCTAGGACGGGCTTTCTCACAGGACCCGCCACTGCCGCAGATTCCTCTCCGACCGCCTCAGTTAGCTTGTCTGGTAGTATTGCTTTTCCTTTTGGCGGCGGCTGTCTGGCGCCTGCTTTGGCGGTGTTTTCTTGGGTTAGCGTTACCTTCAGTGTCTTGGTTTTTGGGTCGTAGGTTGACCCCCACTTGTCTCCGAAATACCCTTCTATTATATCGAGCCCTAGTCCGGTTCCGCCAAAGCGTCCTCCACTTTTTCCGCTAAATCGTTCCCCCTGTTCCCTTGCTGCAAGCCGTTCAGCCAGGTGGTCGACGTATGCATCATAATCCTTTATCATCATATCATTTAATTCGGCTTGGCGTTGTTTTGCTATCTCCCTGATGTCTACTGGCTTCTCCTGCTTCCACTCGAGTTCCACCTTGCATTGTCCTTCGGTGACTGTCGCCCTGGCTTTCAGGTCCCCTGACATCGAGTTATCTACGGCGTTCGGGACTAGCTCATAAAGAGCCTGTTCAACGTGATTAATGTCTCTAGGTGTGTACCCCCTACTCCTCAAATCTTCTACAATTTTCTTCTCGAAAGGCCAGACCCTGCGACATGAATCCATCTTACTGTCCTTACTAGTCGGGTCTATTGGAGAGGAATGCTCCAAAGTCGCATCACCTAGTCCGCCAGCTTGAACGGGTTTTGACGGTGCTTCCACTAAGCTAGGTGGTTTGCCAGTTTCTTCGGCTTTCATGAATTCGAATTCACGTTGTCCCTTACCGGGAGTTAAACGTTGAGGTTTTGCCGGCTCCTCTTTTTGAACAAGCTTGGCAAAAGGGAGTTCACCCTTCATAAAGTCGAACCTTTTTTGCCCTAATGGATTTACAACCTCCCAGGCTTTTGTGTAGTTTTCTGTAACTGCTTGAGGAAATGTTTTCCCCCCTTGAAGGACTTGCGTTGCAGCTTCAGTGTAGTCTTCTAGAGTAAGGCTTACTGCAGCAAGATGTCGAAGGCGGGTTAAAGCCCGTTTTGCAGACAACTCGCAAGCCAGGTCTTGAGTCATCCCAGATCCCGAAAGCTGCGCGCTATTTCTCTCGAATTCCTGATTGAATAGTGATTCGCTCAAGTCTAAGGCCTCATTTATTTTCCCCTTGAAGCGCGCTTTACCTTGGTCAGACATACCGTCACTCCATTGGGGGAAATAACTCTCACCCTCAAAGAGAGTTTTCCGAATCTGTGGGAAAATCACCTGACGCGCATTCGGCCGGGCTAACGCTCTACCCCATTCTTTATGTTGCTCTAGGAAGGAGCCAAGTTCGCCAAGGCTTCTGTGGATTCCTATTCGATAGGGTTCAAGCGGGTCTGTCAAGTGACCTAACTCGTGCCTTGAGGTTCCATGATCTGTGTTCCCGACAAACCCTAATCTCTTTCCCAAAGGCTGGGTGTGGTCGACTACCGCGAAACCGGTCACCATCTGGGTTGTATTTACGCCCACCGCAGTCCTAAGACCCACAAATCTTTTTGCAGGAAGATATTGCCGGCAAGTAAATTCATCCCAAAGATACTCGATAAATCCTTTTTTAAAGCGTATCATATGCGTCTTGGGATCGTACGTTGTTCCAATAATTTCTTTAGGCTTGACTTCTACACCGGTAAGCCCGCTTACTGTTTCGGCGACAAATCTTCTGGCTTCAAGATTCTCCTTGCCCGATGCATTCAAACCCTCCAAAACAGGTTTTTGTGCGAGGAGGACACGTTGAATCTCCCGCATAGCCTTAAACGCAGTCTTAGAGAGTCGTCGAGGTTCCCAAGGCTCAACCAAAGTCAAACCCGAATCTTCACCTGAAGCTGGCTGAATTTCCGAAGGCTCGACCAAAGTCAAACCCGAATCTTCAGCCAAAGCTGCCTGAGAGCCAACACCAGCAGCCTGCTCTGCAATTGGTTTTGCCTTGGCTTCTTTGGAGCCGGGGGGGCCTTCGGCCCCTTTTTCCCCGCGCGGGCCGGCGGAGCCACGGGCCTTCACGGAGTCGGGGACACCCTCCCCTGTGTCGAGACCCAATGCCTCCAATGCCTCCTGCCTGCTTATCCTGCCGTCAGCCAAAGCTTCGGCTCCGAAGGCGTAAGACAGTTTATCCAGCTGCTCTGGGGTGAGGGAAACCTGAAGCTCCCGTAAACCCGAGCTTGCGTCAACAACCTTTTGGTAGGATTTTTCGTCCAAGCTGATGGGCCGCGTCTCCGGATGGTCTGGAGAACCCGCTCGGGCGCGGACGATACTAGCTAGCTCATCAGGCATGATGTCGCGGTCTCCGACCCGAAACCTCACCTCAAAATCTTCAAGCTGCCCTAAATCATCCACTCTATGGGACTTGTCTGCGAGAAGGTCCTCATTCACACCCCCCTTATCGAAGGGTATTCCAGGCTCCCTGTGAAGCGCGTTAACTACCGCCATGGAAGCCACCGTTTTCGGGGAGGAAGAAGTGCTGCCTCCGAGCGGAGCCATACGATCAACCTCAAGCCCAGACACAGCTGTACTAAGTTGATTCTTAACAAGCAGATCCAACTGCTCGGGTGTAAGACCCACCGTCATGACACCCTTGCGTTTATCAGCATCCAATAAAAGCTTTACATTCCTCTGCCGGAGGTTCTGGGGCTGCATTTTAAAGTAGAGTGTATACAGTTAAAGAGATGGGCAGCCATAGTATTAATTTAAAGCATTATAATATTTTACGACTGAAATCCCGGCTCGCTCAGTTATAAAAAGAAAGAAAAGGGATTCGGATTGTCCTGCGCTGGGGTGTCGGAATTTGCCGACGACAAAGGTGCCATCTTCGGCTATCGCCTCGATGACACATAAAAAAAGAAAAATAGAATTGTTCTGTGTTGGGGTTTATTTCAACTGTCACGCCCATTTGGCATGCGAAGGCCATTTTCGTTCGCTTTCGCTTACTCGATGACCTGTAACATCACATTTATTTGGTGTATTCATTAATTGAGAAACGACTCACACAAATGTGCAGTCTGATTGGTCGGCAAACCCCTCAATTTCGCGGTTTTCTTTCTTTTTCGCAAACGTTTCGCGACCGACTAGAGTCGGGCGCGTGTCGGACAAAAAGTCCGCTACATTCTTTCTTTTGTGAAAAGAAAGGAAAGGGATTCGGATTGTCCTGCGCTGGGGTTGGTTTGCAATCACTCCTGGTGGGGGGCATCACTCCCCCGTAACCCGCCAGGGTTAAGGTCTTGCAATACGCCATCAGCGCAGTGTAGCCACGCGTTTTGCGACACCCCACACAAATATTCAGGGTGTTCTTCGCGACGGTGGCTTGTATAGTTTAAGGGCGATACTGAAATAAAAATAGAGGGGGTTTTCAGTCTATCTTTACATTCTCTGCCTTTTCACTGCATTCCCTTTTCAAGCTCACTTCCAACACCCCATTTCTGTACTCTGCCTTAGGATTTCCTACGGCGTGTGGTAGCTCTATTTTCTTGTGGAATTTCCTGTTTACGGAGTCAACTGAGACCTCAAGCGTCTTGTCATTGCTCGTAAGCTGGATTTCTTTTTTATCTACGCCGGGAAGCTCGATTAGCACTTTTGTTTTGTCCGCTTCTTGTATTACGTCTATTAAGGGCTCTCTTTCTGCTTCTGGTCGTTGGGGTTGGTTTAAAGAGAGTTCACTTTGGTTGGAGAAAATCTCTTGCCTAATCGGCCTCCCGTTTACGCTTATGATTGAGAACCCGTATGAAAAGGGTTCCCCTTTCTCCAGGGATTGCTGAAATTGTTTCTCCAGTTTATTGAATTCCCCTCCCAGTTCTTTAGGTTTCAAAGGGAATGGGTTTCGTTCTTTGTCGTAGGGCCACATAGGGCATCACCTCAATTTGTTTAAATTTTTTTAGTTTTGTCTAAATTCTTTAGACAAACTCATATAAATACTTGCCGGTTTAAATAAAGTAACCAGTAAATTGGACTTTCGAATAACAATCATACGAAACCGGAAACCACCAGAAAAAAACATTCAGAAAGACTTGGACTGGTTCTGCAAAAGCTTCGGATTCTGCGAAGACTCGCAAGCACACACCGCATCAAAAGTCCTAAAAGAAATAATCCGGCAGAATGCAAAAGGAAATGCTATAGGAAGTACTGAACTCGCAGGTAGAGTAGACATGTCCAGGGGAGCAGTCATACACCAGCTCAACAGATTAGTGTCGGCGGGACTCATCGAAAAATCAGGCAGGTACTACACGCTCCGCGGCGCAAGCATCTCCGACACAATCCGGGAGCTTGAACGAGACATGCAAAGAATCTTCGAGGACTTCGAAGAAATGGCCCGGGAGATAGACGAGGAGTTAGGGTTCATGCGTCGGTGACTTTTTATGACGGGCATCCACAGTGAAGGGTAATGCGCTACATGCATTCACTTATCCTCCCCCAATAACTTTAACACACAGTATTCCCCGCACATTGAACACTCCTTTTTGCTTGTCAGGCAAGAGTACTTTTTCGCGATTTGTGGGTCTAAGGCTTGATCGAACATTTTCTCCCAGTCTAGTTTCCGACGGGCGCGAGACATTTCAATGTCTTTTTCCATGTCCCCGTATTTTGCGATGTCTCCTGCATGCGCTGCGATCTTCGAGGCGACAACTCCCTGCCGAACGTCTTCAATATCTGGAAGTCCGAGGTGCTCGGACGGAGTGACATAGCATAAGAAATCTGCTCCCGCACTTGCTGCTATGGCACCACCTATCGCGGAAGTGATGTGATCATGCCCTAACCCAATATCTGTTACTAGCGGCCCTAAAACATAGTATGGTGCGCCGTGACAAATCTTTTTCTGCATCACCACATCCTGCTCTATCATATGGATGGGAACATGGCCTGGACCCTCCACCATAACCTGAACACCCACACTCCAAGCACGCTCGGTAAGTTTCCCGAGAATCTTAAGCTCCCCAATCTGGCAGTTATCGTGCGCGTCAGCGATAGCTCCAGGCCTTAACGCATCACCCAGAGATAGGCACACCCCATACTCCTTCAAAACCTCAAGGATCTGATCGAATCCAGTGTAAAGAGGATTCTCCCGCCCGTGCTTTAGCATCCAAGACGCAATGAATCCTCCGCCGCGACTAGTGATTGGGATAATCCTCTTTCTCATCGGCTTTAAAAAAGACTGTATTATCCCTGCATGAATCGTCATGAAGTCAACACCATCCCTGGCTTGACGCTCGATAACATTAAGGATCGAATCTAAATTCATTTCAAACTTGGATTCAAAATAAACTTGATAAACGGGTACGGTCCCTAACGGAATCGGAATTTTCTTTAAAAGCATCCTTCGAACCTTATCCAAGTCCCCGCCAATAGAAAGGTCCATGAGAGCGTCAGCACCGGCTGAAACCGCGACTTCGGCCTTTGCAACCTCAAGCTTTAGATCGCACTTTCCGGTTGAAGTGCCGACGTTCGCATTAACCTTGGTTGAAACACCCTCACCGACAAGGAGGGGGCGCGAATCCCTGGAAGAACTTCCAACTGAAATAAGCCGACCCGACGAGACAAGACGATTAAAGTCCCCCTTCGACAAACCTTCCCTACCATCCACTTCAACAGACATTTTTAATTCTCGGACTTTAATATTAAACCCTCAATTAAAAAAAAGGTAAGGGAAATACGCCCGCGTGGAGTAGCCTGGCACGGCTCGCTCCGTGCACACGCGCCGCGAATTTTAAGGGTTCTATCGAACCCTCATAATGCACAATACAAACAATATTTCTAATAAACTATTCCAAGATTCAAACATTCTTTAAAAATAAAGTGTAAAAGATTAAACCTCCTCTTCGCCCGCGTGGGGTAGCCTGGATATCCTGGGAGCTTGCGGAGCTCTTGACCCGGATTCGAATTCCGGCGCGGGCATGATTTCAAAGTATAGACCGTAGTCTGTCAATTTTGTAATTGAATTATCCGGCTTTGTTGTTAATTTCTTGCCTTAAGGCGCAAGCTAAAAAACCGACAACTTTTTCGTGTGTGAATCCTATACCGAGACGTTGATGTTATTATGGCAATAAAAGCTAAAATCGAAAATATCGTGTCTTCCATTACATTGGAGAGGAAACTGGATTTGGAGTACTTGGCAGAGCATATGCAGGGGGTGCGCAATCCCGAACGCTTTCCTGGCCTCGTCTACAAACTGACTAAACCGAAGGTTGCTATGCTGTTGTTTCGCACTGGCAAGGTGATTTGTAGTGGAGCGTTGTCGAAAAAAGACATTACTTGCGCGGTGGATACGCTTTTAAAGGAATTGCGTAGATGCCGGATAAGAGTCAAAAACAAGCCGTTGATAAAAATCCAAAACATTGTCGCTTCCGCAAACTTGGGTTTCATGGTGAACCTGGATACTTTAGTGACCAAGTGCGTGAGCACCGAGTATGAGCCGGAACAATTCCCGGGTCTGGTTTACCGGCTTGACGAGCCGAAGACGGTGATGCTCATATTTCGGTCGGGCAGCATAATAATAACTGGGGCGAAATCACAGAAGGGCGCTAATATTGCGGGGGAGAAAACACGGATGATGGTGGAAGAATGTGGTGCCGTAATCACGGGACTCAAAAAGAATCCCAACCCGGCAAATTTGGATATTGAACCTAGTTTGCCCTGATTTTGGACTGGTTGTTCAAATCCCGGCGCAGGCAAAAATCACTTTAATGGCAAGCGCGGTCAGTGGACGAAGTTAATCCATGGGTTTAATGATGGAGTTTACCTCTGATTAGCAGGCTAGCCTAAAGGTTCAGTTATTGAATATCCTTCAAAGCTTCCCCTCACTTAGCATCCAGTCGAGAAGCTCTTTTTCATCGATATACTTGAGGACGGTATACATGTCGTTCACCCCGATTGGAACCTGAATTTGGGGTCTACCCTCTCGTTCAGTTCTCATTGATCCTGCAGTGATGTAGACGAAGGGTACTGCGTCAGAGCCCATGACCGGGTCGAGATGAGCTTGAATCCCCCTCTCAGTGACTCGTTGAGTTGTGGGCATAAGAAGGGGTATCGGAGATACCGCGGTAAGCCTTCTTGGATCGTCGAATGCGTGGAGTGTTGCGAGGATGCAATAAAACTTTAGATCCTCCATCCTCCGCCCCTCAAGTCTCCTCTTCATCTTTCCCTCCTCCGTGAGGTAGCCGACTACCTGCCCCCTATGGGGGAAGCCTAGCCAGTAGTTTCTCCCACCCGCCTCAACCTTTAAGGGGGTTGGTCCAGTCCCATACCAGTGGGGTGTGTCAAAGTTTATTTTAAAGTGATCTCGCTCCGGGTAAGTGGACGTTAAATTCTTAAGCTGCCTGTCAAACAGGGGTTTCCACCTGGCCTCCCACACCATCATTTCCGGAGTGTTTGGGTGCAGGTGGTTGAAGTCGCCCGGATTTTCCCTGTATTGTTTTCTTACGCGATCCCAGAAATCATCCCTGCGTCGGGGGTCTTGCGCTAAGTCCTCTATATCCTGCATGCTGTCGAATGCTACGTCCTGTATTCCCGGCTTAAGTCGTATGAGAACGTGATGCTTCCCATCTATCCGCTCGGTTATCAAAACAGAATCCTTGCAGTGTATTCCGGGTTCGGTTATCTTTATCAATTCGCCCAACTCCCGGATTTCTTGGGGTTTGGCGGGGTCTTCGATGACCGCTAATCCTACTGAGATATCGTCTGGTATGCTGGTGTCCACGCGAGTGTAAGTTAGATACATTTTTTTTTCTCCGATAAGCATCGCCCTCGGGTCTTCCCTGGAAACCCCATCACTAAACAATGGCTTATCGTCGAACACTATTTTCCCATCATCCATGACACCGTGAATAAGGTTGCTGGTATAAGATTGGTCGACAGAGCCGATGCACCTGGCGAACACGTGCTCGCTCGCGTGAGTAAGCATGAATAACACCCGGTCGGCGTAAATGTTTCCCTGAAGTGGAAGAACCAATTCTTCACCTGTTCGGGGAACGTTAGTCAGGTCTCCGGAATCGACCCGGCTCATCCAATCCCCACCCTCCAACCTCAAGCGGGCAACATCCTTAGCGCCGAGAATCGGCGCACCCGCAAGGTCTGCCTGAACTTTCGGATCAACCTTCGGAAGCCAAGACCCCCCACCCTGACAGATAACACGCATGAATAATACTAGAGAAGGAAAGTAAAAAACGAGAAGACACACCAGACAAGCCCTACAGCATGCGACGCCGAACCCCCCACTCAAACCAGACGCAATGGGAATGATAGAAAAACAAGAACACCAAGCCAAAGAATTTGTGAAAGTACTATTCCAAAACAACAAATTCCAAAAAAGGTTCAAAACAGAATTCGGAGAACCAGATATAAAGATAGTAACACCTATAGAAAATAGTGCCTAAGGAGAGGAGAAAGAGTGGAAAAAAATATTTTTATAATTTTCATTGTGGGAATCGTCACAACAATCATTATTTTTCATTCAATAAACAGTGCATACGAAGAACCTACCTGGGGGGGAAACTTCCTAGGAATACTTACTATCATATCCATAAGTCTAATCCAAATATTTGCACGGGGAAATCAACGGGGGGGAAAACAAATGGGGGATGAAACCGTAAAAGAAAATTCATAGAAGAGATTTGGTTACCCTCAACTTGTAACTCAGGGGGTTTTGGTTACCAAATCCAGGAGATCCCCCCCTAATATCCCAAATTATATGGCCCAGATGACATAGAAAAACGGGTGACGCGAAAAACTGATTAGTAAGAAAATCCGAAATCAAAGAAGGTGGTTACCATAATATGATAGATAGGATTTTGTTTTGGATTGGGTATGGAGTAATTGCAGTCACGAGCATCTTTACCTGGTCTAAAGTAATATTTCTAACGATGGATGTGATTGATTACATCCGTAAAAATAAGATCCCAATTAAATTATCTATTGTTTTCAATCACCATTTCTATCGTTGGTTATTCTTTAAACACCCCAATGACAATGACACTACATTATCATATAAAAATAAAATTAGAGATCAATGGATTAGGGGTATGATATTAATCCTAATAGCATTTCTCCTTATTTGGTGGGGAGGATATATATGAAAGTTCCGTCTGATATTAGGGTCGTGTTTGTTTTGTGTGGATTGGTTTTGTTGAGTGGGTGTGTAAGTGAAAAACAAACAACGACGACAACTATATTGATCCCGGGATGTAATCGGGATATGTCCTGGGAGGAATGCTATGGTACGGGGGCAGATTATGTTTGGATATTATCAATTCCCGAGTATCTAGGTCCGAGTAAATCACATTGTAATTGTTCTAAAAGATGGGTTGATGAGGCTTTCAAATGTGAGAAAGATGAGGATTGTATTAAGATCAATAAGGGTTGTTGTAGTTGTTCAAGTAGTGGTTCATTAATGGCGATAAATAGGATGTATCAAGATGCCTGGAATCTACAATTAGTATGCCCAAAAGTGTTGATGTGTCCAGCAGGGTATAACTGTGATAAATGGACAGAACCACTTTGCATTAACAATACATGCATCCTTGAAACGAGAAATCAATATAATGTCAGATCAACAACTTCAGTCTTTACTACTTCAACAACTACCAGGATGCAGGGACTTAGAGTTATTGAAAAAATTGTTGAATTAGCAGAGTTGAATAATAACGATAACGTGGGTTTGAAGGGGATTCTGAAAACAGGAACAGAAATCAATTATCCAGAATGTTCTGATCGTTTTTTCCTCGTGGATGAAACCAGTTACATTCAGATGACTGGAGACTTCACAGGAATTAAAGTAGGGGAAACAATTCAAGTTTTAGGGAAATATGAAAAAGGATTACAATGCAGTGCACATTGCACCTGTGACCCCAAAATAATTGTAAAAATAATAGAAAAATGAAAAAACCGTTTAATATTCGTGTGGTATTGCTGGTTTGTGGATTGGTTTTGTTGAATGGGTGTATTGAGAAAAAGAGCAAGTATGTAGAATGCCTAAATGGTCAATTAGTAATGGATCTTACTCTTTGCCCCACACTAACTACTACCCTTATAACTACCACATCCTCCATAATCACGACATCTAGCATGTATACAACTACATCTATAGACCCTGAACTCGTGAAACTTCAAGAGCAAGTAAAAAAACTTGAAGAAGAATTACGGACAACCTCATCATCAACAATGACACAAACATCAACGTCTCTACCATTAACAACTACAATGTTTACTACAACTATTCCAAAATATAATGCAGCATGTTGCTCAGTTTACTCGGGGTGTGACGCAATGGGGACTGTTGATACTTATTGTGGCTCCTCT
>JBDRAY010000113.1:0-3196 GCA_043823295.1 Methanobacteriota archaeon
CTCCTGCTGGTGTTGCGGTCGGTTCACGAAGACATCGTGGATTATCTCATGGCGTAAATCCACGTCATCAGCCCCCTCATTGAGTATTACAATCCTGTCTCCGCAAATCCCGTATTCTTCCTCGAGCATTGATAGAAATGCTTTAATCTCTTCTCTATGGCTGGGTTCGTCGTTCTCCTCAATATGGAGCCTGCGGTTAATGTATGCGCCGCCTGCATTAGAAATCCGGCCGAATTCCCTGGAATTGACTATCTCATCGCTTAAGACTACGACCAGCCCTTCCGTGTGCACACCGGGTTCCACGACACCCTCAAGAAGACGGCACTGCTCCTCGAAAGGAATCAGCCTTAACTTTTCCCCCGGAGGTTTCGTCTTTTCCATTATATTTTATTATTTCGGCTTCGGCCGAAATAAATCCGCTTCTTTTTTATAATTCGCTTGCTCATACCTTACCATGAAGTCTAGAAACCTCGTGTTCGTTTTGGCATTGATTGTTGTTGTTTCCGCGGTTTTTGCGGTTGATTTGTTCAAGAAGCCTATCGTAATCGATGAAAAACCTTTGGAGACTGAAGTCACAGTCTACAATCAAAACTTCGGCGTCGTCAAGGAATACCGTGCCAAATACTTGCACGAGGGATTGAACAGCGTCTTATATGAAGGAGTTGCTGCAAACATAGACCCAACTAGTGTGAAACTCCGAGCCGTCGACGGGCTCGTGAACGTTTACGAGCAAAACTATCAATACGACCTGCTGAGCAAAGACAAGATTCTAAAGAAATATTTGGATAAAAATATTACTGCGTATCAGATTTACGGCGACAGGAAAGAGCTTGTTGAAGGAACACTTCTATCCTCTTCCGGGAACCAGTTTATCATCCGGGACCGGGACGGCAGAATACAGATCCTTTCTTCAGACAGCCTTGTTCTGCCCGAGCTTCCTGAGGGCCTTATTACGAAGCCCACACTCGAGTGGCTTATCGAGTCCGGGGAGTCTAAGAATCAGACTCTTGAGTTAAGCTACATGACTTCCGGTTTGGGCTGGAGGTCTGATTATGTGGCTGTTGTAAACAGTGACGACTCTGCACTCGATTTGAACGGCTGGGTCACGGTCACAAACAACGCAGGCACGACATTCTACGACACTTCCCTAAAGCTTGTGGCAGGCGACGTCCGGAGGGTTTCCCAAGCGCCAACACCCTCCAGAGATGAGTACATGTATCTGGAGAGTGCGTCAGGGATGAAAGCCCCCCAGTTCACCGAGGAGTCGCTTTTCGAATACCACCTCTACGACCTTCAGAGGAAGACTACGCTACGTGACCGGGAGCAAAAGCAGATCAGCCTTCTTGAGGCTGGAAGCGTGGACGTCGAAAAAGAGTTCGTCTACGAGAACGCGTACTGGACGACGTCCAACACGAAGGTTAACGTGAAGCTCAACTTCAACAACACGAAAGCTAACAACATGGGTATGCCGCTTCCAAAGGGAATCGTGCGCGTCTTCAAAAAAGATAGTGAAGGCAAACTCCAGTTCATTGGTGAAGACAACATCGACCACACGCCGAAGGACGAGACCATCCGCCTGTACCTAGGCGACGCCTTCGACGTGCTCGGAGAGCGAAAACAGTTGAACTTCAAGGACTTGGGCGGCTACTACGAGTACGAGTGGGAGGTCGACTTACGCAACCACAAGGACGAGGACATCACGGTCACGGTGCTCGAGTCTACTGGCGGCGACTGGGAGATAACAAAGGAAACCCACCAACACATCAAGGAATCCAACCGCAAGATCAAGTGGCGAGTCCCGGTAAAGGCGAACGGGGAGACGAAGCTCACCTACACCATCCGATACAAAAAGTGGTGGAATTGAACCGGCTTAGTCGCCGGTTTCGAAGACTCTGTCCACAATCCCCTTGAGGGTTGAGACGACTTGTTGAATGGACCTGTGATCGTATTTCTTGGTGTAGTGTCCAATCAATTGCCTGCACATACTATTGATTGCCGTCAAGTCGTCTATCCTCTCGGGATAGCCGTGGGTTCGCTCAAGTGTTTTCAAAAAATCCTTGGCAAGATCGACTCTCTCCTCTTCGGGTATTGTCTCGTCGCGAAGGATGCAGCTGAAAGCGTTATCAACGATCCCGATGGATTGTCGTGCATCATCGGTTAACGACCGCCCCGGGAGGTCTTTCATCAAAGGCGGTTCATCCACCTCGAAATCCCCTTGGTTATCGGACTCGGCAACCCCGCCTCCAGCTGAAACCGCCTCCATCAAATCAAAGCGGTCTGCAATGTAGTCTCTAAGCTCAAGCAATCCGTCGCCCAGCTCAGAGTCGATAGAGTAAATCTCATTCATCGGCATGGGAGGGAGAACAGTGGCTATCTCCTGTTTGGACGGTGGCGGCCCCTCCCTTAGAAGCGAATTAAAAGTATTGTTTGAGATTACTCTCACCCTCCTGTTTTCATACTTCACCAAATCAAATGGGATGCGCCCCTTGGTTATGAGGTGAGTAATGCTTGCACCAATTCCTACCCCACCCTTTAGCCGTCTCCCTTCTTCCTCAGCGGCTGAAACCATCCAGATCCTGCATCCAACTCCCGGAACCTCGCATTCAGTAAGAAACCTTTCCATCCCATCGGGCGGGTCAAACGGCACAGCCTTAACCACCTTCTTATCACCCTCCCTGCGGGCCACCATCAACTCGACTTTACGCTTCTTCTCCAACCTAATCCAACTTCCTAACCATCGCCTGCTCGTCGCAATTCGCGAACTTACAGCATTTCACACACTCACCCCAAACCTTCATGGGAAGCTCGTTCTTGCTGGTTTTCGAAAACCAGAGTTTCTTAAAGAAGTCTGGCTTGTTGGTGAGCGTGAACACTCGCTTAACCCCCAAGCTTTTGGCATCCTTCACACACTCTTCAATGAGTCTGGCACCGACGCCCTTTTTCAAGTGAGCCTCATCCACTGCGAGCGAGCGGACTTCCGCGAGATCAATCCAACTGACCCTCAGTGCACAACAGCCTATAACCTTCCCGTCCTCTTCAGCGACGAAAAAGTCGCGAATCCGCTCGTACACTTCACTGAAAGGGAGCGGCAGCATCTCATCCCGCCTCGAGTAAACGTACACGAGCTCGTGAATCCGCTCCGCGTCTGAAGGCAACGCCTTTCTCACAGTGAAACCGCTCATAATGTCTATTAATT
>JBDRAY010000114.1:0-8188 GCA_043823295.1 Methanobacteriota archaeon
CAAGATTACTCGCTCTAAACAAGGTGGACAGGTTGTCCGAGTTGGCTCTGATGACGCGCTGTTTGTTTCAGGTGACATCGTCATGGAAACCGACAAGATTATAAGTTGCTGTGTTCTTTTCGGACGTTTTGAGGGAGGTTCTGAAGCGGCCGGGGCTGGGCATCACGGCCTGATAGTCCACGACGACATGCCAATGCGCTTTCAGAGGATTGGGGAGAAGGCCAAAGCGAATAGTGGGATATTGGCCGGCTGCAAAGGTGATTTAATGTTATTGTATTTGAGGGGGTCCATACAGCATTTAGGGATGCATCAGGCCTACCGGATAGAGAAGTCTCGAGGATCAGGCGTAAGGGCTACGGACGATGAAGTCGAGGAGGCGATTATTGCAGACATCAAGGATTTCTTCCCAGACACCGACCTTAACGTGTCTTTGCTTGAATACCCCCCCCCAAAAGATTGGGATACGGGGAAATGGAAACCTTACACTCTCCGCTTCGACACGAAAACAGGCCGCTGGAGTCTCAGTGGCCCGCACAGACTACAGGGAAAGCTAGGTAAATCAGATTAAAAACGCCACACCCACTTTTTTCTTGCAAAACCAAGTATAATATGTGGCTGAAATACAGAAGCCTGAATTCTTAAGAAGGATTGGAACACCCTCGGTTAGACTAAAAGACGTCGAGTCTTTTCTTAAGGCAGTCGACACTGGAAACCAAGAAGCACTTAAGATAATTAAAAAGAGGCCGTTCCAGTGGTGGAAGGAGGTTGTGCCAGCGGATCAGGCTGTGGAAGCGGAAACTGAAAGATACTTCTCTAACCCGCTTTTAATTGCGACGGGAGACCTCAATTCCTGCTGGGCTTGCTTGGGCAGGCATGAAGTTGAAGGGGAAATCCAGGGCTTTTTAGCGCACAAACTCATGCCCAACAAACTAGTGTTTGAAGGACTGGGCAGAATTTCAAAGGAGCATTCAAGCCAACTCAAGGGGGCTTTACGGGGGGAATGCCTCATCCTCCACCCTAAAGGCCATGCCAGAGAGTGTGGGGGATACCAATACCTTGAAACCAGGGGTGATACAGGGGGGTTAAAACCAAGAGACGTCTCTGAAGAAGAAATTCTCCAGACTATGGTAGAAGACGTGTCCGCCTTACTACCTAAACATATGTTATCCTTTAGGGGATATGAGCAAGGACCCGCAATGGAAGGGCACAGGTACATGACTTTCCCCAGAAGCCTATTTTTCGAAATTGATACTGGAGAATGGATCATGCCAGGAACCAAACTTCAAGGAAAAGTCAACGTTTAAAACACGCGATAAGTTTTCACTAAAAAATTATTCAAAAACGGAGTGTATAGATACTTGGGGAGATCAGTGTATGTTTTTTAAATATTGTTATGATATAGGATAAGGTTAATATTTTTAGAAGTATAGTAGGATTATCATGAACTTGAATCAAGTTAAGGAGGCCGAGAAAAAAGCGATGAGGAGAGTTGAGTCATCGCGGAAGAGGGCGGAGAAGAAGCTAGCTGAAGCAAGGGAGTCGGGCCCTAACAGAATAGAGGAATGCAAGAAAAAGGCTGAAGCCCGAGCCAACAAAATAGTTGCTTCCGCAGGGGAAAAAGCCAGGATTGAGGAAGAAAAAATTCTCAATGAATCGGAAGCTCAAAAAAAGAAGATCGCTAAAGCATTCAATAGTAAAAAGTTGATGGCTAAGGAATTTATTTTAAGGGAACTTGGTGTTTGATTGTGTTTACGCCAGCACGAATGTCGCAAATAAATTGCATCATAGAAAAAAATTATCGAAAACCAGTAGCATCCGCCCTACAAAAATCTGGACTGGTTGAAGTTGAGTTTCTTTCAAACGAATTCTTGGAACAAGAGCTGATTAGAAGGAGCAGTCCGGAAGAGGAGGTTGATGCGGTTTCCAGAAAGATTATTTTAGCGAATAAGTTAATCGACTATTTCAGTGAATTCGATGAGAGTGAGGTCAACTTTTTAGAAGACGTTCTGGGTGTTGAGAAGATCGAGCCCAGGATTATTGATAGAGATGGGCAGGATGAACTGTTAGGGGAGTCGGGAGATTTTCTATCGTCGATAGATGGGAAAGTCTCGGCTTTGAATGGAAAAATAGCTGAGAACCAGTCAAAATATGAGCAATTGAGCGTGCTGGTTGAAACGCTCAATTATTTTTCGGGTCTTGATTTTAAGGTTGAGTGGCTTGGAGAGTCGCAATACTTGTACACCCAGGCTGCGATTGCACGGGAGAGTGATTTCAATAGTCTTCAAAACGAGCTTTCGAAGTCTTTCGGTGATGGTTTCGGTGTTGAGAGTGCGGGTTGCGGGGACGGTAGAATCTCTTTTTTAGTTTACACACTCAAGCATAATGCCGTTTCATTGGATGGCATCTTAAGGAAGAATAATTGTGAAGTTAGAAGTTTCGCAGGTAAGGGTAGTGTGTCCAAACTTAAAGGTAAGGTTGAAGGGGAATTAGAATACGTTAAGGATGTTAAAGCCGAGTTGGAAAAAAACAGGAGAGAGCTTTTCAATCGCTTTTACGGAAAGCTTTTGGAGGTTCACGAGTTGCTGGATATTGAGAAAAACAGGTGTGAGGTTTTCATCCGCTGCGGTCAGACAGAGAATACGGTTTTCATGCGTCTTTGGACAACCCAAAAAGATAAGGGTAAAGTGTTGGATATCATAGACGAGAAAACGGAAGGGTTCAACCTCATTGAAGTAGTAGATGACGTTGATGATGCGCCGATTCTTTTGGATAATCCACCGGTCATAAGGTCTTTTGAGACTCTGACGAAATTGTTTTCACCTCCAAGGTATTCCGACATAGACCCGACACCGCTTATAGCACCAACATTCGCACTATTCTTCGGGCTTATGCTCACAGACGCAGTCTACGGTCTTATGCTTGCATTAGGATCTTACTATTTAATCAGAAAGTATGGCAAGTACTCTAAGGGATTATACGATTTATGTGTGATACTTGTAGTCTGCGGGATAGCGGCGATATTGTTCGGATTTCTTACGGGAAGTTTCCTCGGAGACTTGGTCGGAAAATATATTCTTGGAGGTGAAGGATCCCAGGACGTAGCATTATGGCTGGACCCATTATACAAGACGAATTCAATAATCTTTCTGACCGTAGTATGCATTGCCGGATTAATACACCTTTTCATTGGATACTTCATAGGAATCTACGACTCAGTTCGAAAAGGAAAAATCAAGGAAGCACTAATAGATTACGGATCATGGTTCATACTCGCAGGCGGAGTCATAATGATAATACTAGTAAAAACCGGTAAACTGCCTGAAGCTTTGAATCCGATAGGATACGCTCTAACACTCACAGGACTCATATTACTCTTTATGAGTTCGGGACTTATGGCCTTCCTGAAGATTGTGGGAGTCGTCGGAAACACCCTATCCTATGCAAGACTTCTAGCACTCGCCCTTACCACTACAGGAATCGCCATGACCTTCAACTTTCTGGCAGACATATCAAAAGACATACCATACATCGGGTTGGGAGTCGCTGCAATCGTTTTTATTCTCGGCCATACAATAAATATCTTCATGAACACGTTAGGCGGGTTCGTTCACGCACTCCGACTTCATTACGTCGAATTCTTCGGGACGTTTTACCCGGGGGGCGGGCGTGAGTTCACCCCGTTCAGGGAGGAGAGAAAATACACGATGCAGGTGATTAAACGATGAGCTTATTAATTGACACCCTGGCATCAGGGACTGTTTTGGCATGTGCCGGAGCCATGATAGCTATCGTGGTCTCGGGGATTTCTTCAGCGAAAGGGCTTGGAATATCAGGGAATGCCGCAGCAGGAGTTACCGCCGAAGACGAGAAAAATTTTTCTTCTGCACTAATACTTGAATCATTACCTCAAACTCAGGTGGTATACGGTTTTATTATAGCCATCTTGATTGTTGTGGGCATTATGGGCGGTAACATGACCCTTGAAAAGGGACTGGTCTCCATCGTTGCTGGAATAATTGTCGGTTTCACAGGGCTTTCAGCGATACCTCAGGGTAAAGTCGCAGCAGCCTCTATTGGAGCTGTAGCGAAAAACGAGAAAGTACGGGGTAAAGTCCTGGTGTTCATCGTCATGCCGGAGATTGCAGCACTATTCGGTTTCGTCATATCGATACTGTTGCTCGTTTCGGCCAAAGTTTTCTAGGGTAGGATGGGTGAGTCTAAACTTTCGGGGAAAATCCTTAAAGACGCTGAGGAAGACGTAAGGAAAGTAGAAGAGGAAATACTTTCCGAACTGGAAGAGGTCGAAGACCGCATTAAAGACAAGCTGTCAGAGGAAACTGAAAATATTTTATCCGAAGCCGACAGAAAGTCGGCCTTAATTTCCCGGAAAATAATCGGGGGAGCCCGGATTTCAGCCAGGGTTTCTGCGTTAAAGGAGAAGATAGAGCTTTTGGATGAGTTATTCTTAGAGATAGAATCAGATATTGAAAAACTTTCCGAATCCAGTAAAAAGAAGGTCATTGAATTGCTTTTAGGAGATGCGAGTGCTGTTGGTGGTAATCCGGTTGTACTCGTGGCTGAAAAATATAAAAAGCTTGTCCCACAAAAATTCGAAGTGAAAAAAGGGGGCTTCACGGATTTTGGAGTTATTATACAATCCAAGGATGGATTTCGTAAAATCGACAAGCGCCTTAAAACCGTGCTGGAAAATCTTAGAGAGCAGCACGAACATACTTTAAACAAGATGATTTGGAGTTAGGGGATGAATTCTGCAGCTATGGTGGGGAGCGTATCAGACTACGCCTACCTTTACGGGCGAGTGTCAGGGCTTATTGGAAAGCTTCTATCTTCTAGAGAGATTGATTCTTTAATCCAGTCTAGAAGCGACAATGAAGTTTTAGCCTCACTTGAATCGACCGACTATGAAAGATACTTAAGCGGACTTAAGGTAGGGGAATACGAAAACATCGAGCTTGAGCGAAGGCTGTTTGCCCATCTTGAGGATGTGTTTGAGGATGTGGTGGGGCTTACTCCGGGACTTGACGGCGAGTCTCTTAGATTTTATTATTCGAGTTTCTGGGATCACTCAAACGTTAAGACTTTGATTCGGGGATTACACCAGAATATGAGTTGGAGGGATGTGAGGTTTTATGTCAATCCTTTGGGAAAGCTTGCAGTCGATGACTTTGAAATATCTTATGCAAGTGGTTCCATGGCCAATTTTTTAATAGACGTCGGCTTTGTGGAAGATGAGTTTTTCAATGGTGTTTTAAGTGAATACGAGTCCAGTGGAAACCTTGAGATACTTGAGTCTTTTGTCGACTCAGTATTCTATAAAAGATACGTCAATAAACTGAAAGACGGTGTTCTCGGAGATATCGTGGGGGTAAGATCCGACCTATTCAATATTAAAACGCTTTTCTTGTGCGCGAATTACGGGATAGAACCTGAAAGATATGTGGTCTTAGGGGCAGGGCGGTTAGGCAGGGATTTCTTGATGAATGCTGGAAAGCCCGATATCGAAGAGCTTTCAACTTATTTTTCTTTCACAGATTACAGAGATTTAGTTAAACTTGTTTTAAAGAGTTTTACTGAGGAGGGAAACATTAATTCAATTGAAAAGATGACTCACTCATATCTCATAAATTACGTCAAAGACAAGTCCGTGTTAAATCCGTTAAGCATTTACTCGGCAGCCTATTTCATGGAGCGCAAGATGCTGGAAATAAAAACGCTTAGAGCAATAATCTTATCTAAAAAAGAGGGGTTAAGTCTAGACGAGACGAAATCACTTATTTCGGGGGAGTATGTTTGATGGAGGGTGGGATCGTTTTCGTGGGTGAGAGAGAGGAATCCACCGGCTTTATGCTAGGGGGCTTGAAGAATATCGAAAACATCAGTCTGGAAAACACAGAGGAAGTCTTTGAAAAACTTAAAATTTTCAAAGGATTAGTCTTAATGTCTGAATCTGCGTTAAAAATTTTAGAGGACAAGAAAAAAACGTTGAACGCAAAAGATAAGGTAATTCACACTGTATCAATCAGAGAAGACGATGAATACTCGGAAATCAACAATATTGTGAAAGACACGATAGGATTCAACTTGTAAGATGGCGGAAATAATCAGGGTTTCAGGACCGCTCGTTGAGGCGGACGGCATGCGCGGGAACCGTATGTACGACGTAGTCTACGTCGGCAGCCAGAAACTTATGGGTGAGATAATTAAAATTGCGGGAGACCAAGCCTCAATACAAGTCTATGAAGACACAAGCGGCATAGCTCCGGGAGAACCTGTTTTAGGAACTGGGAAACCCTTATCCGTAGAACTTGGGCCCGGGCTTTTAAAGACGATTTACGACGGTATTCAAAGGCCGCTTGAGGTCATAAAAAACGACGTCGGAGATTACATCTTAAGGGGTTCTTCAGCAGACGCGTTAGATCGGAAGAAGAAGTGGGATTTTACCCCGACCGTTAAGAAGAATGATTATATTTCGGACGGTATGGTTTTCGGCGAGGTCCAGGAAACTGAAGTGATAAAACACAAGATACTGGTACCTCCGAAAATATCAGGAAAAGTAGTTGAGATAAACGCGGGTAAACATACAGTGGAAGACGTAGTCTGTAGATTAGACTCAAAAAAAGAGCTTAAGCTCTACCACACTTGGCCTGTTAAAAAACCAAGGCCTATAGCATCAAGGCTTGACTGTGATACTCCTCTTGTTACAGGGCAGAGGGTTTTAGACACTTTCTTCCCGCTTGCGAAGGGTGGGACTGCCGCAATACCTGGACCTTTCGGTTCTGGAAAGACTATTACTCAACACCAGCTTGCGAAATGGTCTGACGCAGACGTAATAGTTTATGTGGGCTGTGGAGAGCGTGGAAACGAGATGACTGAGGTTATAGACGAGTTCCCTAAGCTTACTGATCCGAAAAGCGGGAAACTCTTGATGGAGCGGACGGTGCTTATTGCGAACACTTCTAACATGCCGGTTGCTGCGAGGGAAGCTTCAGTTTATACTGGGATTACTATCGCGGAATACTTCAGGGATATGGGTTTGGATGCGGCCCTTATGGCGGACTCGACTTCAAGGTGGGCTGAAGCCTTACGGGAGATTTCGGGAAGGCTTGAAGAAATCCCAGGCGAAGAAGGTTACCCTGCCTACCTTTCAGAGAGGCTTAGCGCATTCTACGAGCGGGCTGGTAGGGTAAATTGCATTGGGAATAATCTTGTTGGGTCGACGTCGATAATTGGGGCTGTATCTCCGCCTGGAGGTGATTTCTCCGAGCCAGTCACTCAAAACACCTTGAGGATTGTGAGGGTATTCTGGGGTTTGGATGCTAGACTCGCAGACAGACGCCACTTTCCCTCGATAAACTGGTTTAAAAGCTATTCACTGTATTTTGAACCTTTGAAGGGATGGTATGACGAGAATATTGGGGAAGGTTTCGACGAGAAAAGAGATGAGGCACTGTCACTGCTTCAGAGGGAGGCAGAGCTTTTAGAGATCGTGCAGCTTGTCGGATCTGATGCTCTTCCACCCGCCGAGAGGATTGTTCTCGAGGCGTCTAAGATGGTGCGTGAAGACTTTTTACAGCAGAATGCTTACCATGAAGTCGATACTTTCTGTAGTCTTGAGAAACAACACAAAATGTTGAGTGCAATACTGTCTTTTTATGAGAAGAGTATGATCGCCTTGAAAGACGGTGTTGAGTTGGATTCAATACTTTCAAATGACGTTGTTGAAGAAATCGCGAAGATGAAATACACAAGAGAAAAGGAATTCGATTCATTATACAAGAATATCCTGAAAAAAATTAATAAGCTTTCAAATGACTAACATTGAATACAATACTGTATCGGACGTTTACGGGCCGCTGCTTGTCGTAGAGAAAACCCTGAATGTGAAATACGGGGAGATAGTGAAAATCAGGGATCCGAAGGGAGAGGTGAAACGCGGGCAAGTATTGGATGCTCTAAAGGATAAGGCAATAATCCAGGTTTTCGAAAGCACGAGTGGCCTGGACTCAAAGGAGACGAGAGTGACTTTCTTGGGGGATACTCTTCACGTCCCAGTCTCAACTGACGTTTTGGGAAGAGTCTTCGACGGTTCAGGAAGGCCCATAGACGGGAAACCAGCAATAATACCCCAAGACAAACTAGACTTAAACGGATACCCGATAAACCCCTC
>JBDRAY010000115.1:0-16138 GCA_043823295.1 Methanobacteriota archaeon
TTCTGCCATTTTATTAGGTGTCGTCGAGCAAGCGGGAGCGAGCGAAGACGGCACATTTGTCGTCGGCAAACTCCGACAAACCGAAGTTTTTCATGATGCGGGCGATAGAACCGATGTTTCCCTCATACAAGGGCTCGACCAGGATGACTGAGTAATCCGCCATAGTATTAATTTAATGTGGTTTATTGAAATAACTTAATTGATTCATGAAACAAGTCGGCAAGATTCACGGACCGGTTAAACCCACGACGTTTCAGATTCTTCTTTCTGATTTGTCGACTGAGAGGGGAAGTTACATCAAGGTCAACCACGACGTATACGGGTGGGTGCTGGCGAAAATCGAGTCTATGAAGCGGTATTTAGACGACTTTGATGATGAGGTGATGCTTGCTGAAGCGCGAACTATAGGTTTTAAACAGGATAATAACGTTCTCATACCGAAAACTCCGTTCAAGCCTGGAGAGAAAGTTTACACTGCGGATAAATCGCTTATTATGAGTATTCTAGGGCTTTGCAGGGATAAGAAAGATAGTATGTACGTTGGAATGCTTGAAGGCCATGACATTCCAGTATACCTTGACGTGAAAAAGACTATTGGAAAACACACTTCCGTGCTTGCTAAAACCGGGGCTGGAAAGTCTTATACAGTTGCAGTGCTTTTAGAGGAGTTAATAAAAAATGATGTCGCCATCGTAATCATTGACCCTCACGGGGAATACGGGTCCTTAAGGATTGAAAATGACGACTACGACGCAATGTTAAAATACAACATCAAGGCTGCTTCCTATGCCGATAAGGTGGTTGAGTATGCCACTAATCGGAGGGTGAATCCGAATGCCGGAAAACTTATACTTCCCTCCGACTTTGATTTAATCGAACTAACCGAGATTATGCCTATGAGTCTGGGTGACCGGCAGAAATCGACTTTGTATTCAGCGCTTCGCGATCTTGAAGGTGAAAGATACACTTTGAAAGATCTTATGGTGAGGGTTGAGCAGGAGCCTACCCAGGCGAAGTGGAAGGTGATGTCAGGGCTTGAGGGTTTGGATGAGAGCGGAATATTTGAGGGGGATCCTATCGCGCTGGAAGATCTCGTTCAGAAGGGTCAGGCCACGATTATTAATCTTTTGGGGACTGAACACCACATCCAAGAGCTTGTTGTCGCAAAGCTTGCTCGCATGCTCTTTGACGGGATTAGGGTCGGTAAGATTCCGGAATTTTTCTTTCTGGTTGAGGAAGCCCATAATTTTTGTCCAGAGAGGGGTTTTGGGGATTCTATTTCTTCTTCGATTTTGCGCGATATTGCGTCTGAGGGTAGGAAGTTCGGTTTTCACTTGTGTGTTGTGAGCCAAAGGCCTGCCAGGGTCGACAAGAATGTTTTGTCTCAGTGTAACACTCAGATTATTCTTAAGGTTACGAACCCGAATGACCTGCGGGCTATAAGCCATTCAATTGAGGGTTTTACTCCGGGGATGGAGAAGGAGATTCGTCAGCTTTCGGTGGGCCACGCTTTGATTGTTGGGGAGTCTGTGGAGCAGCCGATCACTGTTGACATAAGGGTTAGGGAGACTAAGCATCATACGTCTCACGTGAGGGCGATGGTGGCTGAACAATCGTCTGAAGAAGATGATGTTGGTGAGACTTTTTCAGGAGAGGATATTGCTGAGGAGTCATCTTCAAATTTTTTAAGATTACTTAAAAGAATATTTCTGAAATAGTATTATTATTGTATATAAGTTGCAATAGTATGTGATAATGTTTCATAATTTTTAAGGGAATATAGATACTTATTAAAATTCAAGTTGTTATTATTGTATTTTATTTACAATAATACATTGAAATTTAACTGAATACTTCCTCTCATAGATAAAAAACATGTAAAACTTTTTAAACCAGGGATAAACCAAGTAAAAAAGGCGAATTTTCCAGTTATCTAATGTTGAAATCCCATCATAATCCGAAAAAATCAGCTTATCATCACGTTTTCCATTATCGATTAATTTCACCTTACCCACAATAGGATATTCAACAACATCACCCTGCTTAAGCCTTCGACCTAAAATTATCGCATCCGCCCCCATACCATCCTCTGCAACAGTACCTTCCACGAAACCGTAATTGAATAAATTCGGAAACGGGGAAACCAAATCCTTGACAAATTCCTTGCCCTCCAAACGATACTTCACAAAACTCCACTTCGGAGTCTCAACGACGATCCGCATAGAATAGTATTTAGACAAGACAAACAAAAAATAATTACAGAAAAAATGGGTGAAATGAGTTCAAACGATTCTAGACTTGTAGTTGTAGACTCTGAGACATTACGAAATAGGAGTGCAATAGCTGACATATCTCGCAAAGTCAGGTCTCATAACCACACAGCCTACTTTATGATTCATACAAGCACAGATCCGTTCTATGATCCCGTCTATGATTCTGATTCTGTGAAGATAGTATTCGCAAATGATTTTTCAATCGACAAAGTTAGAGAACATTTAACTGGAAAACCTGGACTAAACATCTTGGTCGAAACATTAAAAGAGACTCCCACACCCACGATGGGTTGGGAAGGATTACTAGAGGTAATCCAGTCCATTGGAATTCAAAAGGCAATTATACTCGGCCAAGAATGCCACACACTTCCAATCGAAGAATTTAAAAAAGCCGTCGAACTCGAAGAGAATGGAGCGCTCACCTACGAAGACACAGAAATAATCAGAGGAGTAACTTACACTCGACCAGAGGATTTAGTAACTCATATCCGAGATCATCGAGATACTATGCTGAAATTAGTATCCCAACAAGCCGAAAGACTTTTAGACGTACCAGTTTTAGGATGCCTTTCTAAAGCCTTTTGGGAGATTTCCGAGAGAGGGGGGAAAATTGGACTCTCAGTCGAACTGTTGCCGGAATTTACTGTCGGGGGGGATGAGCCATTCCTCCAAAAAGCGGTCAATCAATCTTGGAGTAGATTCCAGCGGAAAAAGAAGAAAAGAGTTAAGGTTTAGCAATTAATACAGGAATGCTCAATTGAGTATTATACCATAAAACCATTATACGTATGCGATGAGATTTAAAGAACTGACGGACGTGTTCGACAAGATTGACGGAACCTCAAAGAGACTTGAGAAAACGGACATCATCGCGGATTTTCTAAGCACAACCGACGAATACCTCATACCCACGTTATGCAATTTCCTGCAAGGGAGAGTCTTCCCCCTGTGGAGTGAGAAGGAGTTGGGAGTCGCTCAAAAACTCATGGTTAAATGCATTTCAACGGTTTCAGGAAAGAGTGAAAAAGAGATCGAAAACGTAATAAAGGATAAGGGTGACACTGGTGCTGCGGCGGAAGAAGTGTTGTCAACGAAAAAACAGACTACCTTGTATTCAAGAACTCTGAATGTCGAAGACGTTGAAAACAGTTTGAAAAGACTGGCAGACCTTGGAGGGAAGGGAAGCCAAGACAAGAAGATGGCATACATCAAGGAGCTCTTGTCGTCTGCTGAAGGAAATGAGGCGAAGTTTATCGTAAGGATAATTTTAGGCGAGCTTCGACTTGGAGTAGGCGACGGTATAGTCAGGGACTCGATAGTCAAGGCCTTTGAAGTGCCGGTCGAGGAAGTTGAGAGGGCCTATTACCTGACATCTGATTTGGGTGAAGTTGCCCGGACTGTGAAAGTTAATGGTGTTTCTGGTTTGAAGGAGATTTCAATGGAGCCTGGAAGGCCTATCAAGGTGATGTTGGCGCAGAAAAAACAGAGTGTTAGGGAGGCTATTGAGGATTTGGGTGAAGCAGCCTATGAAATAAAGTATGATGGTGCAAGAGTCCAGATTCACAAGAAGGGGGATGAGGTTGTCCTTTACACTAGAAGACTTGAGAACGTGACCGACCAGTTCCCTGAGATTGTGAATGCCGCGAGAGAGCACATAAAAGTTAAGGCTGCGATAATTGAGGGGGAAATTGTCGCCATCACGATGATGGGGGATAGGACTCCACGCCCATTCCAAGATTTATCCCGAAGGATAAGGAGAAAATACAATATCGATGAAATTCAGAAGAAGATTCCAGTGGAAGTAAACTTATTCGACGTCCTATACATTGATGGTGAGAATATGCTCTCAACCCCTTTTTCCGAGCGTAGAAAACTGTTGAAAAAGATTATCGATGCAACAGCGATTTTCAGGGTTGCCGAGCAGAAAGTCACCGCGAATCCCGACATAGCTGAAAATTTCTACAAGCATGCACTCTCGATGAAACATGAGGGGGTTATGGTGAAGGTCTTAAACGCCCCGTACAAGCCGGGTTCTCGAGTTGGCTACATGTACAAGGTAAAGCCGATTATGGAGACTTTAGACTTGGTTGTTGTAGGAGCGACTTGGGGTGAAGGCCGCCGAGCAAACTGGCTTGGGTCTTACCTCCTCGCAGTTTTTGATGCGAACACTGGGGAGTTTCAGACTATTGGCCGCATGGCAACCGGCTTATCAGACCAGCAGCTTGAAGAATACACTGAACTGTTCAAACAATACATTATAAGAGAGTCCGGTCAAGGCGTATCAATTAAACCTCACATAGTATTTGAAGTCGCCTATGAAGAGATTCAGAAAAGTCCGACCTATGATTCAGGGTATGCACTTAGGTTTCCAAGGCTTGTCCGTCTTCGAGACGATAAGGGACCTCAAGATGCAGACTCTCTTGAGAGAGTCGAAGAGATACTAAAAAATGAGGTTTAAAAGAATTTTCCCGGGAGTATACGAGATAAACGGAAGACTCGCCACAAAAAACAGCACTAAAGGATTTCGAGTATACGATGAAAAGCTCATCAAATTCAGAAAGGATGAATACAGGGAGTGGGAGCCGACTCGAAGCAAGCTTGCTGCTGCGATTTTAAAGGATTTAAGGAAGCTTCCCATAAAAGAGCACTCCCCAATACTGTATCTTGGTGCTTCTTCAGGTACGACTGCAAGCCATATCGCAGACGTCACAGACGGCCTAGTTTTTTGCGTGGAGTATTCGAAGCGAATGATGCGTGAGCTTCTTTTTGTGTGCGAGGTTAAGAAGAACATGATTCCAATACTCGGTGATGCTAATCTCCCGCAATCTTTCGCGCACATGACTTCTAGAGTCGATGTAGTCTACCAGGATGTAGCCCAGAAAAACCAGACCGAGATTTTTATTAAGAACATGGATTACTTCAAGGCGAGAAATGGTTTGCTTGCTATCAAGGCCCGGAGTATTGACTGCGTTGAAAAACCTAAAAACATTTTCAAGCGGGAAGTATCCAAGCTTGAGGGCAAATTTGACGTTTTAGATGTTATTGAACTATCTCCTTTCGAGAAAGACCACGTATTGGTTTCTGTTCAGGTGGCTTAGATGGGCCTTGAAGTCGAGTTGAAAGCTCCCTGCGACGGAAAGATACTTGAGATGCTTAAGGGCGTTGGTGCGAAATTCAATAGAGAAGAAATCCAAGTCGACAGGTATTTCAACCATCCGTCAAGGGACTTTAAGAATACTGGTGAGGCATTAAGAATTCGTTGTGTGGGAGACTGCTTTTACTTGACCTACAAGGGGCCTAAGCTTTCTGGGAAGTTGAAGGTTAGAGAGGAGTATGAAATGCCGGTCACAAAAGACTTTAAAATGGTTTTGGAAAAACTCGGTTTCAGTGAAGTAGGCAAGATCGGAAAGGCTAGGAGGATTTACGATTTTGAAGGATTGATCATTTGTATTGACCGTGTTGATGGTCTGGGATTATTTATTGAAATTGAATCAGAATCCCTGGAGATGGAGGGAAAAATCGTTGAAACAATATCAAAATTGGGAGTGGATGAGAAAACTTGCACTACAAAATCGTATCTAGAACTAATTCTTGGGAAAAAAGGTTAAGTGCACTTTATCACTACTTGTTTCGAAGCCTCGACTTCATAAACAGTCTCATTAAAGGTTACATCAGAGATATCAGTTATATTTGGTTCACAATCTGGTTTGCATGCGAGACACCCTAAACCCGGAATTGAAAGCGAATCGGGATCCCCCGCAAACTTGCCATTACAATACAAGTGGGCGTAAGAATCCTGTCTTGAAGTCATATCCAAAAAAGCTTCGTCTTGATTGTCTCCAACACCGTATACTTGAAACCCTGAGAAATAGCAGTCCGTGATGTTTAATGACTGGCCTGTGAACTTTCCAATCGGAAAAGCCGCATCCATGAAAATGAACATGAGATTAATAACCAGTACAATGAATATCAAGCCGATTATAATCCACTGGGTTTTTAACACCCTGTCAACTTCCTCCTTCGACATCATTTTTTACCTTAATATTATGTCTAGTATGGGGTTTACAACGATCTTGAATAAGAGAGCCGCAACCATTATCATAACCCCCCAACCAATGAACTGTATTCCCTTGTCCATGAAACTTAGGGGAAGCATCACATATAAATATAATTTAGGCCACAACCACATGCAAAAGCCGATAAACACAAAAAGCAGGCCAAACCCCATAGCCTTGCGAGGCAGAACGCCCCTAACCTTATGGACGTGGGAAATGTTTGAAGATTTCTCATCTTTCTCGATCAACTCTATGTCCCCTATTGTGCCAGAAGCATCTTTCCCAGAACGGTCCCTACCCTTCATCCTAGGTTAATCATTCGCATTAATGTATTTATAGACGAGATCCAAGTCAATCTTTAAAGCGGACTGAAATACTTTCCTTGTGTTTCACAAGGCCTTCCGCTTCAGCGAGTGTTTCAATTGTTTCTTTAAGGTTTTCTAATCCTTCCTTTTCTATGCGTGTCATCTGTGTTGTTTTCAAAAAATCTCTTACTGAAAGAGGCGACGCATAACGTGCGGAGCCGGTCGTAGGCAGCACGTGGTTTCCACCCGAAGCATAGTCGCCGGCCGCAACCGGGGAATAATGGCCGACAAAGATTGCTCCGGCATTTCTGATTTTTTTTGCCACATCATTGGCATTCTTAGTCATTATCTCGAGGTGTTCGGGGGCGAGTCCGTCCACGACTTCAATTGCACGGTCAATGGAGTCGACGGTTATGGCAGTAAACTGTTTGCCATCTGCGTCCACCTTTCCGGGGAGGTTTTTTTCAGTAGTTACGAGAATGCATCTTGCGTCGGGGTCGTGTTCAGCTTGCGCGAGTAAATCAGCGGTAATAAAATCTGGATTTGCCGTCTCATCCGCTATTATCGCAATCTCGCTTGGACCTGCGGGCATGTCAATGTCGACTTTCCCGTATACTATCGTTTTAGCTGCCATGACGTATTTGTTGCCGGGACCCACGATCTTTGACACTGGCTGGATTGATTCTGTTCCCCAGGCGAGCGCGCCAATTGCCTGGGCGCCTCCGACACAGTAGAGCTCATCCACTCCGACTAGAGAACAAGCCGCACGGACTTCAGGACTGATGGGAGGTGGCGACACTACGACGATTCGCGCAACACCCGCGACTTTAGCCGGGATGCAGTTCATAAGAACGGTCGAAGGATAAGAAGCTCTTCCCCCGGGCACATAACAGCCCACAGAGTCTATTGGATTGACTCGCTCTCCAACTAGAACTCCACTTTCAATTTCATCATCCCATGATAAGTTTACTTTCTCAAATTGTTTCTCGTGGAATTTCTTTATGTTTTTTTGGGCGTATTTTAAGGCCTTAAAAAATTTTTCGTCGACTTTTTTTAGTGAGTCTTCGATTTCCTTTGAACTTACAGTTAGATTCTGTTTGTTTAATTGGAAGTCGTCGAATTTTTCCGTGAATTTGAATAATGCGGTGTCGCCGTCTTTTCTGACTTCGTCTATGATGGATGCAACAACATCGGATAAGTCAGGGAGTCGTTGACTTCCCAAGCTGACTAGTCTTTCTATTTCAGCCGCATCTTCAAAGTAATCAATGATTTTCATAAGTCCTCCAAAGCCGCGAATAAAATTTCGTTTTCCGAAGAAGTTCCCACAGTAACCCTTACGTATTCTCCAGGAAAACCTTTAAAGGACCCGAACGCCCTCACAACAAAATTTTTCCCGAGAAACTTGTTAAAACAGTCCTGAGCGCTCAATGGAGAAGTATCAAACAGCAGGAAGTTCGCTTCAGAAGGGAAAACCTTGAATTTATTTGAAATTGCTTTTTCTAAAATACTTCGGTCGGCCTTTATTTTCTCGACACAACCTCTCATGTATTCCAAGTCATCAAGAGCCGTAAGAACTGCTTCTTGGGCTAGATTATTAACGTTGAACGGTGGCTTCGTCCGGATTATTAAAGAGATAACCTCTGGGCTTGCTATTGCGTATCCGACTCGGAGCCCTGCGAGTGCGAAGGCTTTGGCGAAAGTCCGAATGATTATCAGGTTGTCGTATTTTGGTAGTAGTGAAAGTGAAGTTTTGTTTGAGAATTCGAAGTATGCTTCGTCAACCACAGTGGGTTTGCCAAGTTTAAGCACTCCCTTGATTTCATCAAGAGGAATAGTATTCCCAGTTGGATTGTTGGGGCTGCACAAGAAAAGAAGGTTAGCTTTGTCAGCAGCTTTTAAAAATTCTTCCAAGGGGAATGTGAAATCCCCCTTTAACTGAACTTCATCGTATTCCATGCCATTTGTCGCGGACACGATCCCATACTCTGAAAACGAGGGGTAAACTCCCAGAGACGGTCCCTTAAAAGTCTTTACGATAAGATCAATTAGCTCGTCTGAACCGTTTCCAATGATTACGTTTTCAGATGCCACACCAGCGTATTCAGCCGTCTTCACCTTCACCAAGTCGTCCTTGCAGGGATACCTGTAAATAGAGGGCACGCTACCTTTAAGCGACTCAATCACCTTAGGTGAGGGACCGTAATTGTTTTCATTCGAGGAAAGCTTCACAGCCCCCTCCACGGTCCTTCCCGGAATATAGGGTGCGATCTCCCTAATCCATGGTTTCACACTATTTTCGGCTTCCATCCTAGTTTACTTTTTTCATATACCAAGATAAATACGGGTTCATCCCCGTCGCATTGAACACAAATGTTTTTTTGATTATCCCCCATTTTTCTCTAATACACCTCCAAATCTTTCCTAACTTTCTTTCTCGTGCTTCCACTCAAGCGGCAACACGTTGTATGGATCATATTCCAGTTTCTTTTTCAAATGTTTTTCCATTTTCCTTTCACCTCCAAAATTTTTGTATGGAACTTTGCGTGAACCTGTGATAAGCGTCGAAAAAAGCATCAAAGCCAAACCAAGAGTTTGATACCGAACTCAAAAAGAGAATTTAGACGCTCACACACACTTAGCACACAATTTGCGTGCCAGTGCATGTGGTTTTAGTCACATACGGCACCCACACTAAACCATTCATGGCCTGGGCTTCCCGCCCTCTTAAAAAGTGTGGGTGCAAAAATTCCATTCTTTCGACTATGTTATACGCAATACATATATAAAAAACATTTCGAAAACAATTAGGTCTCAAAAACCTTCTTAAATAAGTATATTCAATACAATAATTAATTGAATTTATTTGGAGGAACTTAAAACAACACAATGTATAATAATATGGTTTTTTCAGGTTTCTCTAAGTATCTGGCGTTATTATCCCATGATTATTCTCAATGCATCAATAAATCACACCCAATTCATCCGTTAATTAATGTGTGTAAATCCAAAAGGAGGTGAATGACATGGTAGCGAAAAAGAAAAAGACTGTGAAGAAAAAAGTTGTGAAGAAAAATCCGATGAAAAAAGTAGTGAAAAAGAAGGTAGTGAAAAAAGTAGTCAAGAAAAAAGTTGTGAAAAAGAAGCCTGTGAAAAAAGTTGTGAAAAAAAAAGACAGTAAAGAAAAAACCGGTTAAAAAAACAGTCAAGAAAAAAACGACAAAGAAGAAGAGATAAAAGCGTTTGTTGAGGTTTTACTTGTTACCCTCACCGCACATTTTTTTTTTAAATCACTTATCTGAATTGCCTCTAAAGCCTCAGCTTCAGGTAAACCGGAATCCGAGGCGCCTGCTCTTGACTCATCAAATCCTCATGAGAGTGAGCACCAGTGTCCACGATAAAAGACGCTCCTGCCAAAAGGCCCACTTCCGCAACATGTTTATTACCTTTAGTATGTCAACGTCAGGTAGACTTACGGTAATAGAGTTTGTGCCGGGTTTGACAGGCTCTATCGGGGACTCACCGTAAACGATGATTACTTGGGTGCCCAGATCCATAGACATACCAATAAGCTTTGGAATCTTGTCTTTTGGTATGTGAGTGAGTTCCACACCCATTAGCACTTCAATATCCCAGGTTATTCATCCAAAAGCCTCTGCTGACCGGAGAGTACATGCTCGATGTTTGTGAAGTCTACGTGATCTGTCAAAGCAATTCACTTGTAACCTGCAACTTATGCACGCCGAACCAATTCAACTGGAGATAACTCTCCGTCTTAAAAGAAAATGTGAGCAGGATATTCGCTTCGCCTTCCCAGATTCATTATGCATTATTATTGAAAGTTGCATTAAATTAATGGTATGGAGATTATCTTTCTCGGAACGAGCGGTTGCATTCCCACAGATAAAAGAGGCCTTTCAGCGGTTGCTTTAGAGTATCTGGGCGAGCTTTTCCTGTTTGACTGTGGGGAGG
This sequence comes from Methanobacteriota archaeon, assembly GCA_043823295.1. Taxonomy (GTDB): domain Archaea; phylum Altiarchaeota; class Altiarchaeia; order IMC4; family SCGC-AAA252-I15; genus SCGC-AAA252-I15. Next base: position 10,603 of record JBDRAY010000115.1, read on the forward strand.
GGACTCAGCGGCAGATGAGGCATGCGGACTTGAATTTCATGAAGTTGGATCACGTGTTCTTGACTCATCTTCACGCAGACCATTTCCTGGGTCTTGGGGGGATGATCCAGAGCATGGATTTTTTAGAGCGAGACAGGCCGTTGAATGTGTACGGGCCTTTGGGAGTTGCGGAGACCATGGATTCCCTCATTAATCTTGGGACTTTTCATTTAGACAGCTTCAAGCTGGCTGTTCATGAGGTTGATTTGGGGTTAGTTTATGAGGGGGATAGGCTTATTGTCTCTTGCGTTAAGACTGTTCACACTAAGGGAAGCCTCGCATACTGTTTTGAGGAGAAGCCGCACCGAAAGTTCGACAAGCCGAAGGCGCTTGCACTTGGGATTCCGGAAGGTAGATTTTTTTCAAAGCTTCAGAGGGGGGAAAGTGTTGAGGTTGACGGAAAGACATTTCAACCTGAAGTCGTCTTGGACGAGCCCATACCCGGGAGAAAGGTCGTCTACACTGGAGACACGAGACCTTCAGAGAATGTTGTAAAGCTCGCCGAGGGTGCGGACGTGCTGATTCACGAATGCATGTTTTCATCCGAAGACGAGGAGAAGACCCAGGACGCTGCACACTCGACGACTAAGCAGGCGGCACAAGTGGCAAAAGACGCTGGCGTGAAAAAACTTTTCCTCACCCACATAAGCCAGCGCTACACCGAGCCTGAAAAACTCGAGGCTGAAGCACGGGAGATTTTCCCGGAATCCTACGTCGCTGAAGACTTCCAGCGTGAAAAAATCGGAAAACACTGGTAGAACCTTTAATAAAGGTTCATCAAATGGACTATCTTCACCGCTTCGCGGCTCGATAATCCTGAAGTGGAAATCCTAGAAATTCATCCACCCCCATGCGGTGTGCCCACCCCCCTACTGAGCGGGCACACCAGGTGGTTGGGGTGATGTGGCTGAATCACACACAACTAAGCGATGTGAGCCTTACATTGTCTTCTTAAGTTTCGTGGAAACCAAACTCATCTCGAAGAGTCGCTGCTCCATAAGCTCTCGTGCTAAGACCGATTTCTTCTTTCCGAGTTTCCCAGAGATCTCGTCGAGGATGTCGTCTATCCCTGCGCTTACTCGGATCCCGATCAACTTGCTCATGGTTTACGACAATTGTCATGTTAACCCCGTAAACACCCCTGCTTACATATTAGTAACTAATTAGTTAATAAGTATTTACTAATCAGTAACTAACTAGTAACTAATTACTCACTCTACTATAAAAAGCTTTCCTTTTTTAAGGGTGTCTTCTCACTTTTTAAGGGGATTATGGACTCGAATCTGAAGGCTGTGTTGCTGGCGCTTTTGGCCGTGGTCGCGGGTGCGGGAGGTTTTTCGGATGATTTCTCAGGAACCGTGATCGACAACGATTCCTGGACTGTTGTTTCAGGCGACTGGATTCAGAATGAAACTCTCTCAAGCTATTGGGATCTTGCAGATGCGTGCAGTATTCAAGGGAGGATTCATCTCGCAGATTCCCTTCAGCCGACTGGGGATTACTCAATGTCAATAGACTTTTACGACGCGCACGGTAGGTTTTCGGTGGGTTTCCTTGATGCGCAACACGCGTACAACATTGTTGTCGACGGGTCAGGCCCATACCGGGCGATGATCGAGAGGAAGAACGGGTCCGGCTGTTACGTCGTGCTTTTAGAAAACCACTCTGTTTTGATGAACGGAAGCGGGTTAAACATTCTGACCGTTAACAAGACTGGCGTAAGATATGACGTCTTAGTAAATGGTGGACACGTACTGTTTCACGATGATACCGCTTGGAATGGAACAGGGAAAGTGGGTTTAAACGTCTACGGCCCCGTCGAATTCGACAACTTCAGGTTGGAGGCGACCAGATCGAAGAACATCACATTAATTGAAGGCTGGAATCTGATAAGCGTTCCTATAGTGATATAAAAAACCCGAAAACAATGGTTTAACTTAAAGAGGATGCACGAGCTTAATTACGAGATTGTCGGAGATGACATGCAGGCTGTGAAGTTCAACCTTGCAAGCGGACAGAGCATTCGCGCCGAGGCGGGGGCTATGATTTACATGGACTCTACCATCAAGATGGACACTCATACTGGAGGGGGGTTGATCAAGGGTTTGAAGCGAACAATTACTGGCGAAAGCTTTTTCATAACCTCTTTCACGTGCGAGGGGGCGGCTGGTACAGTAAGCTTTTCAGGGCCTTACCCGGGCAAGATCACTCCGATCAAAGTCACCCCCGAGCGCGCCATCCTCTGCCAGAAAGACGCTTACCTTTGCTCTACTGAAGGAGTCGAAGTGTCCATAGGATTTACGAAACGGTTCGGCGCGGGACTCTTCGGCGGGGAAGGATTCATCCTCCAGAAGATCCACGGGGAAGGTAGAGTATTCGTCCACTCCGGGGGGACCATGATAAAGCTTGAGCTTGCTCCCGGCGAGGAAGTGCGCGTTGACACAGGTTGCTTGGTAGCTTTCTCAGAGTCAGTCCACTACGACATAAAGTTTGTTGGAGGGGTTAAATCCACCCTCTTCGGGGGGGAAGGCCTCTTTTTCGCAACCCTCCGAGGACCCGGAAAAGTAATACTCCAAACACTCCCGTTTTCAAGGCTCGCCGACAAAGTAATCGCCGCATCCAGATTCGGCAAGGAAGAAACCAAAAGAGGACGAAGGATCTAATAGAAAATAAATCATTTTTTAAATCCAACACCCTGAATTAATAAACAAATTTCTCTCTCCACCGGGTCCGTGGGGTAGCTTGGCCCATCCTTCTAGCTTTGGGAGAGCCCCTTTTCTTCCCGAAGAAAAGGTGCTTCACCCCCAAAAGAAGGGGTTTAGCAATGATAACTCCAAAAAAGCTAGGAACTCGAGTTCAAATCTCGACGGACCCAAACCATTTTATTCCTTGAGAATACTTTTCCGGTATTTTCTCGAAAGACCTATTAACCGTTCTTCTTCGGGGGGTTTAAGGGTTTCATGGAGAATGCTTTTTCGACCTGCAAGTGTTAGCAGCTCGTGTTTCCACCCCATCTTCTGCTCCAACTGCGGATTGGATTCGATGAATAACTTGAATTTCTCGGCTCGAGCGGGGCAGCTTGAACCTCCAAAGTCTATCCTCTTCCAGTTTGCTGGGTGTCCGGAATCATGGACTATGTTTTTTGACCATCTCGCATCGTCCACATCGGTTGTGTCATCACCCACGCTTATCCCTGCATTTGACAGATTATTGGTGAATTTTATGTATCCGCTTAATTCTGTATCTTCCCAATAAAAACCGTCACTTCCAACCGCATACTCATAGTAGTATCCGCCTGGAAAAGATCCAAGCGGTGGCGTGATATGGCTTGTGTCATACACGCCCTCGGCGACGAAGTGGTCGTCGAGGATTTTAGCGCAAAGATGCTTTAGAAACAATCCTTCCCCCACTATCTGGGATGTGCTCATGTGATTGACCCTTTTTACTGCGGTGAGTGGTTTTCCGACTTTTAGAGTCCCACCGATTCCCTCAAGCTCGTTTGGATTACCTTTCTGGCAGCAGGCTTCGCCCCCAGAACCGATATCAACCCACTCAATTGTACCTTGTCGTGGATTGATTTTTTTATGAGCCATACTAGTATTTTGGTATCAAAGAAAGATAAGTAGCCGTTCAAATAGACTTGCTATTGTTCAAATACAGGTTATTGAGACCAGGTTCCATCCGTTTTTTAGTGTTAGGAGTTTGCAGGTTTCCTTTGGGCCTGATGGATCAGGGTTGGGATTTCCTCGGATTCCCCATTGGCCTGACTCGTTCTTCCAAAGCGTGATGTTTATTGGGAATTGGGTCCAAGTGTTGTTGAAGTGTGAGGAATTGTAGTTCACAGAGTCAATAAGGATTACACTCGGGTTATAGAGCTTTATCTCTCCTTTTGTTTCATTCAGGTTTAAGTTCGTCTCGTTCTTGTAGAAGACCAGAAAGCTTTTCGCATTAATGCTTGTCCCCTGGGGGATCCGGTAGGCTGTGTACGCCCCGTTTTTATGAGCTAGAATCCACTCGCTGATATCGTTTTGTACTTCGTCGTTGTTGAATAGTCCAATCCAGTCGTTTCCGTCGCTAGGGTTGGGGGAGAATTCGCTTATGTACACACCGGTTTCTGGGGGCGTGATTGTTGTAGTAGTCTGAGGTATTGTGGTTGATGCGGGAATTGTAGTGGATGTAGAGGTAGATGTTGTCGTAGAAGTGCTAGTGCTTGTCGTTGAGGTTGTAGTGCTTGTTGTAGTTGAGGTTGAAGTCGAAGTTGATGTTGTAGTAGATGTTGAGGTTACTGGCATTGTTGTTGTAGTAGAGGTTGATGTTGACGAGGTTGAAGTGCTTGTAGTCGTTGAAGAAGTTGTTGATGTTGTTGAGCTTGTTGTTGAAGTTGTGGTAGAGGTTGTGGTGCTTGTCGTAGTTGAGGTTGAAGTGCTTGTTGATGATGTTGTAGTTGAAGTTGATGTTGTTGTGGATGTGGTAGTGCTTGTCGTAGTCGTTGTTGATGTGGTTGTTGTGACTATGCATGCTGGATCTTCAGTGCAATCGGGGTCATCGCAGTCTGTGAGTCCGTCTTCGTCATCGTCTATTCCATCCCAGCAGACACATTCCTGAATGTGGTAAGTGATCTCTAGTTTTGGCTTCTTATCGGCAAATCCGGGGGCAGTATCCTTGCAGTAGAAGAATCTGTCTGCCTGTGAGGATCCGATAGTCTGGTCTTTGACCATCCAACCGTAATTTGCGTAAGTTCCATCTACCATGCCTTGCAAGTCACTGGTAACATCCCATGTTTTCCAGCCGGCATTTGAGTCCATTATGATTGAATCAGAAGGTATAGCCGAAGTAGTAGGTTGAGTATTCCATGTTATCGTACTCTCAGTCCAGGCTCCTTCCACCCTGTGTATGTCATACGTCCGCTCGGGTATGGTAAGGTCTGGTAGCTTGCAGCACGCGTTGTACTGCCAGAGGCTTAGTGTTGCTGAATCTATTGCAGTGCAGGCGGGAAGAGTTGGTAAGGTGTAGTCTACGAATACTCTTTTTTCGTATTGTGTTGATACTTCCATGAAGCATCTGGTTCCGTAGTTAGAGTCAATGAAGTAGTTGTGTGTGTATGAATCCTGATTTGAGGGTTGTACTGTTATTGTTGCGGATTCTGTGAACGTGGCCAGTACTAGAAGCAATGTAAATATTTGTATGTTTTTTTTCAACTTTCGCACACCATCCCAATAAATTCGAAACCACTTTTTTCGAATTTTGTTAATAATTTTATTGATTTTTTGAACAATATTTTATATTTTACAATTATATTGAACAATATATGGGAATTTGTTATTTATAAATAAATATGTTTTCGACTGGATTATGAAGGAATTTCGACCAGTTTATCAGTAAAATACCAATTTTATTGATATTTTCAAAGATTCAGTGGTATGCTTATCAAATTCCAACCAACAATCAAGTCGAACTGAAGGTCCGAAGATCCAGCCGTAAGAGTAGTAGTTGTAGA
>JBDRAY010000116.1:0-12530 GCA_043823295.1 Methanobacteriota archaeon
TTGTAGAATTTCTTCAGCATCCGCAGGAAATCAACCTTCGTATTATCCGAGTAGTGGCTTTTCTTTATCTTCTCGACTAGATACTCAATATCTTCTTTTTTCGCCTTGTCGAACGGCTTGTTTAACTTTACGGCCAGCACGGATAATGTATTTAACCATTTCTCGATGCGTGGCATTGAAAGGTTTTCCTTTAACTCAATCTGCCGTTTGTAGTCGAGAATAATATTCCTATTCTGGGTACATATCTTAGAATTATTGCTTACTCTCGCCTCTGCTAATGCGAGACGTTTTTCCAGTTTGTAGGGGTCTGTCACATACCCCTCTTCATTTTTCTTTGCCATTCCTCCACCTCAAATTTTTGAAGTGGGGAACTGCGAGCATAACTATAATGCAGTCAGGATATAAAAGTGTAGAGCATTTATCCTAACTAATCATGCTCCCGCCGGGATTCGAACCCGAGTCACCGGCTCTCTTCAATCTTTTTTTTTGGTTGAGAGTCATCGAGGCCGGTTAGGCCGAAGATGGCTCCTTTGATCAACCTTTATTAAAGGTTGCGAAAGGCCGGAATGATAGCCGGACTACACCACGGGAGCGTGTAGAATAATTTATTTGGCTGTTTTTGTTTTAATAAGAGTTGGAGTGTTTGAGTTTTTATTTAGTTAACTCTATTTCGACGTGCACGCCGTCTGGTATTTGGATTCTCATTATTTGGCGTAGGCTTCGCTCGTCTGAGTCTATGTCTATGATTCTTTTGTGTATGCGCATTTCCCAGCGCTCCCAAGTGCCTGTTCCCTCGCCGTCTGGTGATTTGCGGGTTGTGACTTTTAGTTTCCTGGTTGGCATTGGCACTGGGCCGGAGTATTTCGCGCCCGTCTTCTTGGTTACTCCCGTTATTTGCTGGCACACGTCTTCGAGTTGCGCAACTTCCTTGGCGATTAATATTATTCTTGCTTTTTCCATGTTTGAAGATAAATTAGAAGAGTGTAAGGTTTTGATTTACCTTACATCTTTTTCGGTGTCACTTCCATAATCATTCCAGCCGAAACAGTTTGTCCCATGTCTCGGATTGCGAATCTTCCAAGCTGTGGGAAGTCTTTCGCAGCCTCGACTACTAGGGGTTTGGTCGGCTTAATCCTGACTACAGCGACGTCACCGGTTTTTAGGAACTCTGGTTTTTCCTCTTTGACTGAACCAGTTTTCGGGTCGATTTTCTTGATCAACTCCGTGAACGTGCACGCTATTTGCGCTGTGTGCACATGGAATACTGGCGTGTATCCGACCGCGATGGCGCTTGGATGCTGTAGTACGACTATTTGCGCTGTGAACTCCTCTGCGACTGTCGGCGGGTTGTCGACGGGGCCTACAACGTCTCCGCGCCTGATGTCGTTTTTCCCGACTCCGCGGACGTTGAATCCGACGTTGTCTCCGGGCTCGGCTTGCGGGATCACTTCGTGGTGCATTTCAACGGTCTTAACTTCACCGACTACGTTGGAGGGCATGAAAATGATTTTCTGCCCGGGCTTCATGATTCCGGTCTCGACTCTTCCTACAGGGACTGTTCCCACTCCGGTTATCGAGAATACGTCTTGAACTGGAAGCCTGAGCGGCTTGTCGACCGGTTTTTCGGGAGCTGTTAGCTTGTCTAGTTCCGCGAGGAACGTGTCTCCCTTATACCATGACAGCTTGTCTGACTTTTCCTTGATGTTGTCTCCTTCGAAGGCCGATACCGGGATGAAGGGTACTTCATCGACTTTGTATCCGATGCTTTTCAGAAGATTTGAGACTTCTTCTTTAGATTTCTTGTATTTCGCTTCTTCGAATCCTGCCGCGTCCATCTTGTTCATGGCGACTATCAGTTGGCTTACACCCAGTGTTTTCGCAAGGAATGCGTGCTCCTTGGTCTGGGGTTGTACGCCGTCTGGGGTTGATACGACTAGTACTGCTGCGTCGGCTTGGCTTGTTCCCGTGATCATGTTTTTCACGAAGTCTTTGTGGCCTGGCGCGTCAATTATCGTAAAGTAGTTTTTCTGGGTTTGGAACTTTTTGTGGGCGATGTCGATTGTCACCCCCCTTTCACGTTCCTCCTTAAGCGAGTCCATAACCCAAGCGAACTCGAAGGATCCTTTTCCAATCTTTTCAGCCTCTGTTTTGAGGTTCTTCATTTTTTGCTCTGAAACTTCCCCCATTTCATAGAGGAGTCTTCCTACGAGCGTTGATTTTCCGTGGTCTACGTGCCCTATGAAGACCAAGTTTATGTGTGGTTTTTCAGCCATTTTATCGTTCCTCCAAATGTTGTTTTTTTTATCCTAAAGGTAGACATAGTTATTGGGTTTAGTAGTATAAAAGCGTTTTATTCCATATAATCCTCGGCTTTAGGTAGCTCTGCTTTAAGCCCTTTTCGAGATCTCAGCTGGTTGATTATTTTTTGTTGTAGTTCAGTTGGGAGTCTTTCGAATCCCGAGTTTTCTGTCGACCAGAGGGCGTGTCCTTCCGAGGCGCTTCTAATGTCTCCTGCGAATCCGAATGATTCCGCAATCGGCATTTTTCCTTCGATTTGCATGAGCTCGTCTTTCTGGCTCATATCCCCGATTATTCCCCGCCTTCTCTGTAGTTCTCTTGTGACTGCCCCCATGAAGTCTTGGGGTATGTCAACCCAGATGTTTTGAACGGGTTCGAGAAGTCCGGGTTTTGACTTTAAAATGCAAGCGTAGATTGGACGTCTTATGGCAGGGTATATTTGGGCTGGTCCCCTGTGTATTGCGTCTTCGTGCAATGTTGCGTCCATAATCTTTACTTTCGCTCCCATGACGGGTTCTTTTGCGAGCGGTCCGTTTTTCATGACGTCTTCGAATGCGTCTAGCATAAGCTCCATTATCTCGTCGAGGTGTTGTGTTCCCCGGGTCATGTCGACTAAGATGTTTCCATGGTAAATGTCGATTATTCTCTTGGCCTCCTCGTTGTCCATTCCATACGCTACAAGCTCGGCTCGCAAGTTTTTGCTCTTGTTTTTCATCCGGCCTTCAGGTATTTCTCCTTCGGACATGGCTTTTAAAACTTCTTTTTCGAGGGGTTCAATGCTTATCTGGAATTTGTTGTGTTTGTTTGGGGATTTTCCTTCGATTGGTCCGAATGAACCGTTTATCGTCTCCCGGTACACCACGATTGGGGGGGAAGTCTCGATTTCCAAGCCGTCTTTTTTAATCCTGTCTGTGATTACCTCAAGATGAAGCTCTCCCATACCGGAGAGAAGGTGTTCTCCAGTCTCCTCGTCGATTTCGGCTTTGAGCGTCGGATCTTCCTTGGATACTTGGCGGAGTACTTCGATTACTCGGGGCAGGTCTCTCATGTGTTTTGCCTCGATAGCCATGGTTACAACGGGTTCTGAATAGTGTTTTATGGCCTCAAAAGGTTCTATGTCTTCGATTGAAACGGTTTCGCCTGCAAAAGCCTTTTTAAGGCCTACGATTCCCGCAATGTTTCCAGCAGGGACTCTTTGCACTCGCTCGCGCGTCCCGCCCATGTAAATACCTAGGTTTTGAACTCTTTCAGTAGACTTTGCTGATATAAGATATACTTCCTGACCCTCTTTGATTGTTCCCGAAAATATTCTTCCGGTTGCGACTTCACCTTCTCTCTTATCGAAGGTCTGGATGTTTGTTATCATAATCGCAAGCTTTCCTTCAGGGTCGCACTCGATCATTGATTTTGCGATATCGGACTCCTTGTCGCCCTTCCATATCTTGGGGATACGGAATTTCTGGGCTTCAAGCGGGTTTGGTAAATGCTTTACCGCCATGTCCAATATAATGTAGTGGGCTGGTGCTTTTTCATAAAGTTCCTTTTGCCGGTCTTCGCTGCAGTAGTCGATAATGTCTTTAAAGGTTATTCCCGTCCCCTTCATGTAGGGGACGTTTATCGCCCACTTGTGGAAGCCACTTCCAAAGGCGACTGATCCTTCGTTAACGTTTACAGTCCAGTCTACGCCTTCAGGCTGCTTCATTTTGATTATCTTGTTTACTTCCGCAATAATCTTCATAAACCGGTTTTGAAGCTCTTCTGGAGTGAGTTTAAGCTCGTTTATGAGCCTGTCCACTTTGTTCACGAATACGACTGGGCGCACGTGCTCTTTAAGCGCCTGGTTGATAACTGTCCTGGTTTGGGGCATGACACCTTCCACAGCACATATAACTATGATGACGCCGTCGACGGCGCGCATAGCCCTTGTCACGTCACCTCCGAAGTCAACGTGTCCGGGGGTATCGATCATGTTTATGAGGTAGCTCTTACCCTTGTAATCGTGCACTATAGAGATGTTGGCAGCGTTGATTGTGATTCCCCTCTGCTGTTCGTCCTCGTGGAAGTCTAGTGCAAGCTGCTTTCCAGCGGTTTCTTTTGAGATAATCCCCGCATCAGCGAGGAGACTATCGGATAAAGTAGTCTTTCCGTGATCAATGTGGGCGACTATGCCCATGTTCCGGATAAACTCCGGCTTGTCAACAAGCCCCATAACCTTTTGAGCAGCCTTCTCTTGTCTTCCCATCTTAATTACCTAGCAGATTGAGCTATACGCTCGGTTTCTTCTTTTCTTTGAATAGCGAAAGATTTCGTGTCTGAATTGGCAGCCCAGACGATTTCGTCTGCAAGACACTCGGAAATAGGCTTCTTGTTTTTAAATGCCGTGACAAAAGCCCCAAGGGATATGTATTTTAATGCGAAATCAATTCTTCTTTGGGCTGAGACATCCACAGCCTTATGGTATCTTATTCCGCCGTAAATGATGGTTGTCGTCTCCTCCCGGGGCCCGGCCTGAATTATTGCATTAATAAGAACTTGAAGAGGATTTTGCTTTGATCTCTTCTCAACTATTTCAAGGGCCTTTTCAACAATAGCCAAAGCATTCTGCTTTTTACCGGTGTTTCCTCGCCCCCTGATGTATTTTCCGGCAACTTTCTTACTGCCCTGGCCTGAACGCATCATCTTGTTTACAAGACGCTCGACGATATTCATCTTCGACTTGGCAAACTGCTTGCCGAAGTGTTTACCTGAAGTATGTGGTACTTGAATCGGTTGGATAGTGATGTACCGCTTCGCCCAATCCTCAGCTACTTCAACGTTATAATCCCACCTATCGAATAACTTGGAATCCATTTTCAACTAAACTTCTTAAAGCCGATGCTCTCTGCAGTCTCGCGGAAACACCGCCTACAAATGTTTATTTCATACTTGTGTATTAGGCCTCGGCGGCTGCCGCAGACAACACACACAAGATTTCTCGCATCAAATTTACTATTCTTTTCGCTCAACTTCAACACCGAATTTTTCTTTAATGAACTCTATCGCCTCATCAGCAGTGATCGCACTCTTTGGAGGGATTCTTGATTTATTCAACTTCCGGGTTTTCACGCGAAAACCAGGACGCTTTATCGTCGCGCAAACGTTAAATCCGAAAATACCGATATCGGGATCATACTTTACCCCTGGGAAATCAATGTACTCAGAAACCCCGAAGGCAAGATTTCCTTGTGAATCAAAATTTGAGTAAAAAAGCCTGTTGTCAACCGCCTCAAAAGATTTTTTTAGGAATTCATCAGCCTCACCACCTCTTATAGTGATCTTGCAACCAATTGGCTCACCCCCCCTAAGATTCCAAGTCGGGATCTTGTGAGTAGTAACCGTTCTCACAGGCTTTCGGCCAGTTAACAGTTCAAGCAACTGCTCAGCCTTTCCCAAACGCTCTCCAGACTCTCCAACGCCGATATTCACAACAACCTTTTCAATTCTTGGCTTTTGCATTAGGTTAGAGTAATCCATTCTTTTTTTATAGAGGTATTACGGGTTTTTCTTCACCGACTACTAGAACATACTCTGAAAGAGTCTGAAGTTCTCCGACTTTGGTGAGGGACTTACGAGCAGAAGTTGTTGGAAGCTTTTCCGCGATCTTTCCAACCTGGCCGCTGTAGACTCCGAAAACGATTAATGCGGTGTTGCCCTCCTTAAACTGTAAGACTTTCTTAGTCTTTCCCGACTCGGTTTCCAAAACCAGTGTGTCTCCCACACCGTATTTTCCTTTGTCGGCTATTTGAGTGCTCCCGTCGGACAACATTAATTGAGTCTTCGACCCTTTAACTGTTTTCTTTCCAACTATTTTTCTGAGTTTAATTTTTCCATCGGCGTCGGTCGTTTCAGTGACTAGTATGCCATTTTTTGAGGGTAACAATAGGTAGTTTTTCTTGATCTTCGGTATTTGTATGACATCCATAACTCCAACACTAAAGTTGTGTGTTCTTCGAATAACACCGTTTACCAAAACCAAGCCTCCCCGTATTATCTTCTTTGCTTCACGGGCGTTGTCTGCAAGACCTAGCTTATCCCTGATTACAAGTTGGAGTGGGATTGAATCTAATTTCCTGTGACTTCCAGGTTTAGGGGTTACAACCCACTTGTGATTTTTCCCGTATCCCGTTGAAATTCTTTTACTATGAGCCATCTTACTTATTTAGAAATCTTTTTTTCCAAAACCTCTCTCCTCTCCCGATCTTCAAGATGTAAATCAGTGATCTCCAGATTTGACGCGTGAAGGGGTTTCTCGACGTCGGTCCCGTCCATCTTCTTCACAGTCAAACCCTCAACATAAACTTTACCTATCTTAGGGTTAACGCGGGTTACTTCACCTGAAAGACCCTTGGATTCGCCCCTTTTAACCAGAACAGTATCCCCCTTCCGAACTGGAAGCGACCTTCTACCATACTTACCTAAAAGCTCGGTTGACATGTGGGCAGAAGTCATCTTCCGCTTTTTATGGTGGGGGGCCGAACTCAACCATTTCCTCTGTTTCCCGGGTTTTTTAGAAGATGGTTTTTTCATAATATTTTATACGACTATATTTGATACTGAACCGATTTTGTTCCAACGCTCGGTTGCCTCTCGAGCAACTGCACCCTTGATTTCAGTTCCCTTGGGAACACCATCATCTCCTACGATTACGGCGGCATTATCTGCGAAACTGATTCTTGTACCGTCGACTCGGGCATACTCCTTCTTCTGCCTTATGATAACGGCCTTCATAATCTGTTTCCTCATCTCCGGCGTTCCCTTTTTCACTGAGACAATAATCATGTCAGCCACTCCAGCGCGAGGAAGCCTTCTGCGGACACCCTTGTATCCCTTTACAGCTATTATTTCAACCTCCTTGGCACCGCTGTTGTCAGCGCACACCAACCTTGCTCCGGTTGGAAGGCATTTAGTGACGTTGGCATTCACTGCCTTACCTAGTGGGAGGTTTTTCGAAAATCCTCCAAGTGGTTTAGCCATCTTCTTTAGTTAATTTTTCAAGCACTACGAAGCTTACGTTTCTCGCAAGCCTCCTGCACTCCCCAATCCTTACTAAATCGCCCGTCTTGGCGTTAACACAGGATGGGTTGTGAGCCAGGAGTCGAGACCTCGACCGCTTGTACCTCTCATACTTTTTAGACTGCACAAAATAATCTCTTTGAACGACCACAGTACCCTCCATTTTGTCGGACATTACAGTACCCTCAGAGTATGCTCCCCGAACTATTAGGCTCCCATGCGTCGGGCACTTATCATCTGCGCATTCTATTTTGCTTTCTTCCTTCTTCTTCATTTTTTTTAATATGTGATCCTAATCTTTTTCTTGGTTCGATCTTGCGGTCTTCCCGCAAGAAGCGTCCCTTCGACTTCGACCAGTGTTTTTCCAGGCAGTTTTAGCCTGAATTTACTGTCTTTTTTAGGGATGGTTTTTTTCGTTCCACCCCTTGTTTTGAGCGTTATTGTTTTTTTAGTTTCCGCCGTGATTTCCCCGGAAAGGTCTTTTGTTAACCCCCTGTTTTTCCCTGAAACAGAGGCCCAAAGGCCAATCAACTCGTGGCGGAGTATATTGTAAGGAGTTATCATTTAAATAGGAGTTCGATCACGGTTAATCTATCATGCCTTCTGAGAAACCCATGCAAACCAGGAATTTCTTTGTTTTTTCCAGATGGTCTCCCTGGAGCACTATCACGCCCTTTTTCACTGTTCCTCCACAAGCAAGTTTTGACTTTAACTCCTTTGCTAGTTTTCCTTCATCAACTCCTTCGAATCCATCGACGAGTGTCACGTATTTGCCGTACTTACGTCGGTCGCGTCGCACACGGATCCTCTGACCCTCACGTGTCATCTCCTCGCAAACGCAAAGTTCCTTAGGTAGACCGCACTTAGGACAAATCATTTCTTTTTAAGTTCTACCTCGTGTTTAATGGTTAGTATTCTAGCTATCGTCTTTCTCATCTCCCTTGCTTTTCCGACGTCTTCGGGAATGCCTCCTGAAGCGAGGCCCCCGTTTATTTTCATGAGGCTTTTTCTAAGCTCAAGTATGGCTTTATCCTGTTCTTCAGGGCTCATCTTCCCTATTTCGCTTGTATGAAGTTCTGCCATTTTAAAGGTTAATTTATATCAAAGGATAGTATTTAAACGATGATTTAGGCCTCCTTTTTCTTTTTCGAGGTTTTTTTCTGGGATTCCTTTTTCGTTGATTCCGACTTTTCGGCTAAGAGTTTTCCTTTTGAAGCTTCTAGTTCTGGTTTCTTCGAGGCTGCAATCTCTATTTTCTTCTCCTTTTCTTCTCCTTTTTTAAGTGGCTTCTCCTCTTTTTTCTCTTTTTCTGCTGTTTTTTCCTCTTTTTTCGCCTTCACCTGCTTTTTTTCTTCTGCAGGCTTCTTTTTCGTTGTTTTTTTCGCGGGTTTCTTCGCTTTCTCCTTTTTCTCCTTGGAGTTTTCAGGCGTCTTACCCTCAATCTCAGCGGCTGGTTCCCCCGCTTCTTTCTCAATTGCTTTTTCTACAGGCTTATCCCGGACATATATTTGGTCTGGGAAAACCGCATCTGGAGGGACAATTTTCACCGTCACTCCAATGACACCCGCTTTCAGGTAGGCTTGAGTGGATCCTATCCGAACAAGCCTTACGGAGTTACCAGCCTTCTTCATGTATCCTTGAAGGTATTTTTCTGTTCTGGATCGTCCGCCTTTGCCGACAATCTTTCCTGAAAGAATAATCTCAATTCCCCGAGCTTTCGCACCCATTACAGACCTTAGCGCCCGGTATACTACGCGCCTTCGGTTTATGCCGCGTTCGAGTGCTACTGCGATTCTTCGGGCTATGATGTTGGGGTCGAGCATTGGTTCCTCTATTTTTTGAACGTCTATTGAGGGGTTGTCGACTCCGTATTTTTCGGAGAGTATTGTGGTGAGCTTGTTGATTCTTTTTCCTTTTTTACCGATGACGAGTGGTGGTTTTTCCACGTATAGTATGACTCGTGTTGAAAGTGGGGTTTTTTGTATGTTTATCCCGCTGTATCCAGCACGGTTTAACTCTTTTCTTAGGAAGCTTTCTACTTCGCTTCTTATCACGCCCTCCTGAATGAAGTGTTTTTCAAGTGCCATTGTTTTTGTTTTATTTTTCCTCGCATACTGCTTGAATGTGTACTAGTTGGGTTCTCCAGACCTTCCAGCGCCCTTTCGGCTTTCGCCTTCTTCGGGTTACACCTTTTTGCGCCTGCAAGTGGGTTATCTTCAGCTCTTCGGTTGAAAGTCCTTTGTATTCAGCGTTTGTCGAGATGTTTTGAAGTAAAAGCATTATTTCTTTTGCCACTTTTTGAGGGTATTTTCCTGGGCCTCCTTTTTCAAGGTTTCTACGATGGCCTACGGAACTGTTGAACCGGCGGTAAGGTACTGGTTTTTCAAGTGTTACTACGTCTGTTAGGTAGGATATTGCTTCTTCCAGCTTCAATCCTCTTATTGAATCGCATACGACAACTGCATCCTTGAAGGATATGTTAATGTCTCTAGCCATCCCCCTAACAGAGGATTCCGTGTTTTTTGGTTTGTAAGAGTATGCGAGATCCATTTTTATTTTATCGGTACGAACAGTGATGATCGAGTTGCCCCGACTCCGGGCGCACTGTGTTTCACGATTTTCCTTGAGGGTGCGAATTCACCCAAGTATTGGCCGATCATCTCTGGTTTTACTTCGACGAATATGAATTCTTTTCCATTGTAGACCATGATGTTTAGACCCACCATGTCTGGTAGAACTGGCATGTCCCTGCAGTGGGTTTTGATTGACGGGACTTCCTTGCCTGTTACGAGTTCTTTTTGCGAGTTCTTAATGTTTATGAGAAGCTTTTTCTCCCTGTCGTTGAAACCTCTTTTAATCTTTCTCCTTGTTCTTGAAGGTAGAAGTTTCACTAAATCATCCATTGGCATGGACTTGAGTTCATCAAGCTTGTACCCTCTGTAGCTAAATTCTTTCTTCGCCATTTTACTTTCTCTTTCCTGTACGTCTTGCTGCGATGTGACCCACCTTCCTTCCAGGAGGCGTGTCACGGGATACTGTAGTTGGTTTGCCGACGTGTGGGTGGTTTCCACCTCCGTGCGGGTGATCCTTTGGATTCATTGAAGTACCGCTGACTCTAGGATAAAGCTTTCCGCCGCGAGCCTTCATTTTATGGTATACTTGGCCGGCGTGGACGAATGGTTTCTCGGTCCGGCCAGCCCCTGATACGATACCGATTGTAGCCCTGGCGTCATCTGAAACAACAATACTTTTTTTCGATGGAAGCAGTATGTGAGTTAAGTTAAGCTTCTTCTCATGAGAAATTATTGACCCAGACCCTCCGGAAGAGCGTACAAATTTTCCTCCGTCACCAATTTTTAATTCGATGTTGTAGACGCTTGTTCCTTCTGGGATTGCTCCTACGGGCATGACGTTTCCGGGTTTGATTTTGGCGTTTCCCCCGAATTCGACCCACTGACCTACTTCAATGCCTTCTGGCGCTATCAGGTGGATTTCTTTCATGTCTTCGGTAAGTATTTTCACAATGCTTGCCGTGCGTCTTCCGTCGTGGAGTAGATCCAGCACTTGACCGCCCGTTGTGTCTTCCGTCCCTAGAGTTCTGGGGTATTTTATTTCAGGGTTGAATGAGTGGGGTTTCGCCCGATACCTTGGCCTTCCCGAGCCTCTAACTTGTGTTGGAAGTCTTTTACCCATATTAGATTACTCCGAAGTGTGATGCCACTTCATCTGCTGAATGTTTTTCAGACAATTTTATGTAGGCTTTTTTCTTGCCGTCTAGTGTAATCATGACATTAACTGAGTCCACTTCAATCTTGTATAATTCCTCGATGGCTTTTTTTATGTCGTTTTTTGTTGAGGTTTTGTTTACCACGAACGTTAGTTTGTTTTCCTTCTCGCGTATTCCAGTTGATTTCTCACCCATTAGGGGGTATAATAGTATTGAATACGGGTCGGTCATACTATTTCACCTATTTTTTCGACTGCTGATTTAGTCCACAAGACTAGTCTTCCAGCGTGTGTTCCGGGAGCAAGGTCTTCAATGTTCACGGAGTTCACTGTCTCGACGTCTACGCCAGTTATGTTTGATGCTGACTTTCGTATTCCCTCATCTTCACAAACTATGATTAAGACTCCTGTTTTTTTCTTGCTTGTTCTTCCTCGAATCCTTGATTTACCGGACCGGGGTTTTGTTTTGCCTGTTCTTTCAAGTTCGGGTTGAAAGCCGAGTTTATTTAGGATTTCAAGCAATTCCTTGGATTTTGATGTTTTTTGTATTGAGTCGTCTGTGATTAATGGAATGTCTTTTTTCTCAGGGATTATGTGTCCGCGCTTTTCAACCAACTCTTTTTTCGCTGTGGCTGCTATCGCGGACTTTAATGCTAGAGAATATTCTTTTGAATTGATTTTTTTAGAGTAAATTTTTTCGGGTTTCGGGGGGTGGGCGCGCCTTCCACCGACTGACTGGGGGACACGCCTTACCTTGCCTAGGCCTCCGCCTCCGGTTTTTTCCCTTGGAAGCCTTGACATTCCCTTGTTAATCGTCATCCGGTATACATCTCTCCTCCGTCCAAAATAGTCTGCACTAGTTAGAAGTCCCGCGTAGTGTGTTGGCCCGAAAGTTTGCCGTCTCCCAGCTTGTATGGCAACGACTGCTCTTTGTATTAAGTCTGGACGGTATTCAGTCGAAAAAATTTCGGGCAAGTCCACTTTCCCGCTTGAATTCCCTGAAGTATTGTATACTGCGACCATATCACACACCCTGCTTTGATTCTTGACTCACATACTTGACATCCAATTCCAGGGGAGTTGCCTCCCGCTTTGGAATGTTGATTCTCACCAGTCTTTTACAGGGTCCTGGAACGGATCCTGACACTGCGATGAAATCCTTTTTTACGAGACCGTATTTTAGAAATCCCCCTTTCGGGGTGATTGAACTTCCGTCTTCGCCTATTATTAGGATTTGCTTGTTGTATTCCGTCCGCCTTTGGTATCCCATCTGTCCCGCCTGAGGTTCAGTCCAGAGTTTTCGGGCTGGAGTCCATGCTCCGCCAGTTCCACCGTGGCGTCTTCCCTTGGTCGCCTTGCGGGCCGCTCTTCGTATACCCCAACGCTTGATAACACCCTGGAAACCCTTACCCTTGATATTTTTATATTGAATTTCATTTTTATGTAGCTACCCT
>JBDRAY010000117.1:0-3875 GCA_043823295.1 Methanobacteriota archaeon
TCTACCTCAAGGAAGGCGGGAAATGGGTTCGCTGGGGGTACACTCCCCTCTCGCTTGAATTGACTCCTGGCGTATGGGATTTTAACATAACTCATTCTTGTTGCTATGAATTCGGCGGAAACGTCACAATCCAAAATGCAAGTATCACGACTTTGAATGTAAGCCTCGATTACCGCCCAAAAATCACCTCACCCTTCAACAACGACGTCATTCGAGCGGGAGATACGATAAATATTTCGGGTTATGCTCCAGGACCGAATCTTAATTCTTTCATCCTGGAATATGCGCGGGGAATAAATCCTTCCGAGTGGGTTTGGATGAATGAAGGCATCCATCTTTTCAGTAATGGGTCGGAGGAAATTATGGAAGATATTCTCGGATTATGGGATACTTCCAATCTTTCAGAGCCAGACTTCTACACTCTACGGCTCACTGTAGAGAACGGGAAGGGCGCATTAGAAGCGTTCACTCACCGAGTCTATCTGGATTCACGAATTAAGGTTGGCTTTCCAGTCTATATCCCCTCTAGGGGGGAAACAGTCCAAATTCACCGGCCAGCACCTCTTGTAGCGGACATAGACAATGACTTGCTTGAAGAGTTAATCATAGTCGATGCCAGCGGCATATACGAGAATCCGCCATTTAATCCTGAGCTTAGGGTATACAATAGTAATGGAACCCTTAAGTGGTCGAGAGAGCTTGAATGGGCGGAGTATACTTTTGAATTCCAAGTTGGGGACATAGATTCAGACGGATTCAAGGAGATTCTGGTTGAACTGGGGAATTCCCTTCACGCATTTGACTATCAAGGCAATCCTTTAAGTGGAAGCTGGCCGGTTACATACGGCTTAGGGATAAGAGGCTATAGGGGAACCATAATAATCGACTTGGACAGGGACGGGGTCAACGAAGTAGTGACTACAAATCCCAAGTTAATTTCAACTGTGGGCCCCATATACGAATACCCTCTGCTAACCTATGACGGAAACGGAACACTAGTTCATGAGCTAGTAACTTATGCGGATGACTATTGCGGTAATTTCTATGGCGGAGCCGGATTTCTCGCGGTCGGAAACTTTGACGGAGACAGTGCACTCGAGTTGGCTCAAACCCAGTGCGCATACCTTACCTTGTATGAAGCGGATGGCAGCGTAATGGCTGGTTGGCCTCAGAATATAAACGGGATTTTAATACCAAGACTATCAACGGGTGACTTGAATAACGATGGAATCTATGAACTACTGATTCCAACATGGGTTCGTACATCACTAAACTCTTCGCAAAACGGAGGATTGTACGTGTTCTATGCCAACGGGTCACAGGCTTGGACCGCATTAAACGGCACTGATTTAAATTCTCCTCCTGCATTGGGGGACTTGGATAAAGACGGTTTCCTGGAAATCGTATTAGCCGCATCCAATTCCACAAATATTTTACTATATGTGTTCGATGATGAAGGTAATATCCAAACAGGCTGGCCACAGGCAGTCAATTACTTCTACTATCTCGACGGGAATATTCCCGCTATCACGGACATCACAGGAGACGGATACCCAGACATAGTCTTCGCATCTGGGGGGATACAGCCTGCGGTGTTGCAATGCGGGAGAATCTCAAGCTCCGCCGGTGTACTGGCATGGCACCGCAATGGGACTGCAATAGACTTGAATCCAATGAACGGGACAGACAACATATTCCTTCAACTATGCTCCTCAACTCATGTAACAGTAACGGATATCGATCAAAACGGACTTATAGATGTTATTGCAAGCTCATATGGGAGTTGGGCATATTGTCCTCTTGATCAACCTCCCTCAGGAATATGTGAAATACCCTACTGGGATTATAATTGCAAAGCCGCTGACAAAGAAAGGATGACTTTGTATGTGCTTGAGTTCAACGAAACATTTGACAAAAACAATTCAATATGGCCTATGCACCAGCATGACACACAAAACACGTTTTGTGTTGGCTGCATCACAACATCTACCTCAACAACATCCTCGACTTCGACGTCGACTTCCACGACCACCACCTCGACAACCTCCTCGACGAGCTCGACGACGACCACGCTAACCCGGCTTGAAGTCGTAATCAACGAATTCATGCCTAATTCACCCGGAATCGAACCTGGGTGGATTGAATTATTCAACAAAGGCAATGTAGATGCCGACCTCTCTGGATGGATTCTGGATGATTCCGAAGGCGGTTCAGGGAATTATACGATATCTTCAGGAGTGATATCTGTCGGAAGTTTCCTCGTCTACTACGGTAACATAACAGGCATCGTGTTGGATGCAACCGGTGATGAAGTGAGGTTGTTTAATTCGAGCGGACAACTTGTCGATTATTATGCCTGGAGTACTGATCCAGGCGAAGGCGTCTCAATCATGAGGTCGGTTGATGGAGGAGGAGTCTGGAAACCCTCAAATGAAGATAACCCCCCCACTCCAGGAACATCAAATGGAATACAATATCAGATTGAACTACAAACCGGGTTAAACCTAATAAGCCTCCCAATAACAACCTACTAGGAACAATTTTCGGACCCGCTGGGATTCAAGGCACCCTTTTCTTTTGCAAAAAGAAAAGCCTGCACGGAAAAGAAAAGCATTGAGTTCTATTTATGATAGTGCGTGCCACCGTCAGGTGGTACTCGCTCCGCGTGTGTACGGAGCGAGCCGTGCCGTCGGACCCGCTGGGATTCGAACCCAAGTCCCGAGGTGACTTCGAGTTTTTTTTTGCTCCACCTTTTTCTTTTGGGGGTGAAGCACCTTTTCTTTTTCGGTAAAAAGAAAAGGGGCTCGCCGAAGCCCCGGAGGATATCCAAGCTACCCCACGGGCCCAACCTGTTTTTTTTGTTTCTTTCTTTTCCGGGCGCGATTTTCTTTCTTCTTGAAAGAAAGAAAAGGGTGCTAGACAAGCTACCCCACGGGCCCATTGCTTTTTTTGCCTGTGATATGGCTTGGTGTAGGTCATCGAGTCCGCTTAAGCGGACGAAGATGGCCTCTTTGATCAACCTTTAATAAAGGTTGCAAGCTACCCCACGGGTCCATAAGCTTTTAGGATTTGGCTTTTTTTCAATAAATAGGGGATGGTTTTAGTTGCGGGTTATTAGGATGAGTCCTGCTGTTTTTTTTTGGTATTTCGCTTAAAGGTTGGAATGGCTCACCCCCCCGTATGCTCTGTTTTATATGGGCTTCCATATTATTTCATTATTTTTTGTTGAATAGTTGTTGTGCCGGGCATCCGAGATCTTTTTGTTTGCAGTGTTTGCATGCGAGCTGGCTTCTGACTAATCCGGCGCCCGGGAAGCCTAAAGCCAGGATGGATATTAAAAGAAGTAGGGTGGTCCAGTTGAAGTCTCTTATCAGCAGGATTACGGCGGCTACTACTGGTATGATGGTCACCAGGAAATCGGGGATGATGTCTTTCCAGGTTATCTGCCAACTTCCAAATTCCTTAACTTCCCCTTTTCTAAATATCAGGCAACTCAATCTTCCCTTGCCGAAAGCGCAGGTTTTGCCGAAATAATAACAGTTAACACAACTCTTTCTCAATAAACGAACCTCCAATAAAAGGACGTAGGCCAAGTATAATGTGAGCCATAGTAAACCCAATTGATAGACAATAAAAGCGCCAATACTGTAAACTGAAATTGAAAGAAGGGTTGAAACAAACACAATCCAAAGCGGATAATTCTCAAATGGTTCAACTTCAGCCATATTAGATATTACTGTCTTTATTAGATAAAAAAAATCCGATGCAAATTTAGTTTGAGAACAACAAAAGCGGGTAAAAGAAGTTGGGTGTAGCCCAATTTGGACGGAATAACCTGCAAGGTTACGTAGTCGTTAAATCGCTGTTAGTCTCCC
>JBDRAY010000118.1:0-2072 GCA_043823295.1 Methanobacteriota archaeon
CCCCTTTTTCTTGGTATTTTTTGATAATTTTGTTAGCAATATTAACATTTGCCTACGGAATGCCCATGTAAGAATATCATCTTTATATCCCTTTTTCATATAATATTCTTCTCTCCGTTTTATAGCGGAAATTGTTTGGATCAATGATATTTCTCTTTTTTTCGCTTTCATATTTCTCACCTCTTATTTCCCCTCTTTCCCGATATCACATCCGGCGGGCATCACACACCGCTTCCGTGCATGAAGGTTGGCTTACAGGGAGTTACACCCTGATTGTGACCTATCCCCGTGTGCCCCGGCTTCTTACGTGCCTACCAGTTTTTACTTGCACTGCCAGGAGTTGCCTTTCGCCTGTGATTATGGTTACGGGTTCTCTCGACTTCATCCAGTACCGCCAGCACACATTTATCAGCTAGAGCATCTTTGGTGGCAGCAATCCGGTCGCAACTGTCAGCCGAGGTTTGCACGTGGAGTCCATACGCCTCCTGTTATTTCGTGGTCACCGAACCCAATGTATAGCGGATCTTGATTACTCTTCTTCCGAGAATCTTCGAGCGAGACGATATACAGTCCTTAACATTTTTTCCGCATCAAACTCTTTGTGGATTCTCACGAGCTCCATCGCAGTCTGTTTTGATATTTCTTTTATTTGTGCGATGCTAACCTGTTTGGCGCCGCCCTCTGCGAGAGTTACCCTTTTGGTGAACTCATTTAGGTCTATATCTCCCCTCTTGGTCAGTTTTATTTTAGACATTCCATCCCTCCTTTGTCTACTCGCCCATACGGTGAGCATTATTACCAAAGTAAGCCATATGACTGGATAAAAGAGAATCAACATTACAGTTTCAAATATGTTGCCCATAACATTTCCCTTTCATATGTTATAATTGAGCATCTTTAAATACTTTTGCCACCATGCTATATATAGTATGGATATGAACATGAACACAGAGCAGAAGAGAAGTCTTGCGATAAAAACAGGCAAGAAGTTCGCTACAATAGTCTGCCCTCTCTGCCTAAGAGCCAGGGTCGGATCAGTCTGGAGGAATGGACATATTTTTAAAATAGATGATAATGCTGAAGTTTTGCAGACCCGGTACAATCTCGGCGGCAAAGGTCAGGGTGGATTTTTTAAGAATGAAGCTGAGTCAGTGCGAATGGCAGACCTGAGAAAAGGCCATCCGGATATCTGGAAAGATATAAAAGCCTCAGTGAACAAGCTTAACAATATACTCGGGGAAGTGGGGGAATAAATGGAAACAGCATATGGAAGGTTCCAATCGCCGATTGGAGGTCGTGGTAGAATGGGTGGAAATGCACTTGGTCCTGGGGGCCAATGTACATGTCCATCGTGTGGAGTTACACTCACACATAATGCAGGAGTACCATGCTTCTCAATCAAGTGCCCTAAATGTGGAACTACAATGATAAGATGAGGAATCAGATGGCAAAAATATTACTGACATCAAATTACTGTGGAGGCTGTGCCGAAGCGAAAAAGATGCTCAAGAAGGAGGGCATTAAGTACCGGGAAGTTGAGGCAGATTCACCCGAAGGAGAAAAGCTTGCCAAAAAACATAAGCTAGAATACGTTCCAGCAATGATAATTAATGGGAAGGTAGTTCACGATATCGATAAATGGTTCCGCTAATCGGATACATACTGTTTTATGAAGCGCTTGTAGTCTGCAATAATGCTCCTAAGAAGTTCTGACATATCGAAACCAGTTTCCTCCATTGCCTTCTCAAGAAAATCTTTTTGTGACTCATTGACACGGAATGTTATCTTTACTGTTTTTTTATTTCGCATGATTATTTTTGTCCGACATTCCTTAATAAGGGATGCCAAATAATGATTATTTAGGTGGTGTCATGTCAAGTAGGTCAAATCAGAGAGCGAGATTCAGAAGCGCAGCAAAGAAATGCAAGGGCAGGCCTCTGAGGGCTTTCAGGACGTGCATGCGTAATGCGTTGAAAAAGCGCTAAAAATAGGAGGTTGTCTTATGGCAAGAAGGAAACGAAAGGGTTGCACAAAGTCAGTTGGCCGAGCAAGGAAGCGATGCAAAGGTAGAA
>JBDRAY010000119.1:0-13392 GCA_043823295.1 Methanobacteriota archaeon
CAGACCATAAACCCTCACACACTAGGGATTGCATTTTACGGCGGGATTGCTGACAACCTCGAACAGATAAAGATGATTGTTGAAGCATCATCCCACACGACAGTATACGACTTCAGGTTGGGGGAACTCCACTTCTAATATTTTAACGGAAAAAAATAATCTTATACAAAATGACATTCCAACCATTACACTTAATCGAAATAGCGGGTCTGGCCTTCATATCCACCCTTTTCATCACCCCCTACCTTATGGAAAGGCTGATAAATAAAAAATATGTTGTCCGCGACTACTACAAGATCGGGAAATCCTTAAAACCCAACTACGGGGGAATTGCATTACTTGTTGGCGTGCTCGCCTCACTAATCCTTGCTCAATTTCTCATTGAAAGCCAATTAATGATTAAGGTATTAATCCTATACTTTATTGTATTCAGCTTCGCGATTCTAGGGCTCGTAGATGATCTCCTTGATATCGGTCGACCAATAAAATTTTTCATACCCTTTTTCATTGCACTACCCATAGCACTTCTCAACATTGATCCGATACTCGATTTCGGGCCGATAACATTCAAGCTGAAATTCATTTACCCTTTCATAATATCTCCAATATACGTGATGGTTGTTGCAAACCTCATAAACATGCATTCAGGATACAACGGACTATCCGGAGGATTAGCTACAATACTTGCGATCGCGATATCCATCAAAGCCTATTTGATACAAGGTGAGCAATCAATCGTTTTCATCGCCCCGCTTATGGGGGCCTTGCTGGGTTTTATGGTATTCAACTTTTATCCAACAAAGATTTTTCTGGGAAATGTCGGAAGCATGCTGATTGGATCTGCTTTAGGGGCTCTGGTAATAACTTTTAATATGGAGTATTTTGGGTTCATAATACTTATCCCCCACACAATAAACTTTATTTTATTCGTCTACTGGAAGGTCTTCAATAAGCCTTGGGTGAAATTCGGCTCAATCGACGAATCCGGGATATTGAAAGTGCCCAATAAACTGACTCTTAAATGGCTTGCCCCCTACTACTACAAGATGACTGAGTTTCAAGCTACAATACTCTGTTACGGCTACACTATAGCTTTTTGTCTCCTAGGTTTCCTATTAACTTAAAAAGATTAGACATGGTAAAAATCCTAGTTCACGTAGGTCATCCTGCTCACGTCCACTTCTTCAAATACGCTATTAAACAATTACTCAATTCAGGTCATGAGGTTTACGTGACAGCAGTCGACAAGGAGTTTACGAAAGAACTGTTGGAACGCTTAGACATAGACTACGCGACCGTTGGAGTCCACAAAAGAGGCTTACCAAGGAAACTTTTATCAATGTTAACCTATGATAAAAAGTTCTATTCAATCATAAAGAAAAATAAGATAGACGTTGCAACCGCTGTAGGATCCCCTTCAATAGCCCAAGCAGCATATCTTACAAAAATACAATCAGTCATATTCACGGACACTGAAACAGCTTCAATCGGAAATAAATTCATGGCACCTTTCGCAACAAAAATCATAACTCCAGAATGCTATAAAGGCGACTTCGGTTCAAAACACCAGAAATACGGAGGATACCAGGAACTTGCCTATTTGCACCCAAAATATTTTACTCCAGACGAGAGTGTCTTATCCGATAATGGAGTCACTTCAAAAGACCATTTCATAGTCGTGAGGTTTGTTTCAAGAGTTTCCCTACACGACATCGGGGACGTTGGTTTAAGCGATGAAGCTGAAGCAGTATTCGAAAGGCTCAAAACATTCGGTAAAATACTAGTTTCAAGCGAGCATCCCCTACCAGAAAGCCCGTCCTACAGTGTAATCAAATCCCCCTCAAAGATCCATTCACTACTCTATTACGCTAGCCTCTACATCGGGGAGAGTCCCACAATGGCCACGGAAGCAGCCCTTTGCGGTACACCCTCAATTTACGCTCAAGGCTCGTTTAGAGGGTATACTGACGAGCTTGAGCAAAAATACGGTCTTGTTTTAAACTTCCATGATCCACGTGATTTTAAGGGGCCTGCACTTGATAAGGCTTGTGAGATATTGTCTTCCGCAGATTCGAAGAGTGAGTGGGGTAGGAGAAAGGATTTAATGCTGGCCGACAAAATAGATGTGACTGATTACATAGTCTCAACTCTACTACAGAGTGTTGGAGGAATTTCATGAATTTTCGTTTAGGCAAACGGTTTTCGGGAGGTGGTGTCTCAAGCATTGCTCGGAGGTTTTTAGAAATCCTCTCTGCTTACGGTGTGGATGAGGGAAAGTTCCTCAGCAAAATTAACAACTACCAGTCTATTCTTCAAAAACACAATGCAGTGGCCTCATTCGCAGTTACTGCGATTGTCATACCAAGACACCCCCACTTTTTCGAAGACCTTGAAAGAAATGGGATGGAGCTTACAGTGCAGGCTTTCAGGCACATCGACTATTCAACCACTTCATTTAAGGATCAGGAGGATGACGTGATTAAGGCAGTCTCGATTTTCAACGAGTTTAACCTCCCTTTCTCAGGGTTTAGGGCTCCGTATCTCAAATACTCTGGTGGGACTCACGCTCTCCTTAAAAAATATTTTAAGTATAATTCCGGTGAAAAATTTCTGTGGGATTGCGCATTAAACATTTCATACCACAGGAACTCAAAGTCATTCATCTCCGTCCCATATTATCGAAGCGGCCTTCTAGAGATTCCCGTATCAATACCAAGCGACATTTATCTACTACACCGCTGTGGATTGAAAGACAAGGAAACGATTTCACGGTATTGGATTAATGCACTAGACTGTTCGAACCTTCGAGGGGAATTATTCACGCTCCAACTTCACCCTGAAAACATCCATAAATGCGATAAGGCATTGGATGACCTACTCGCAGAGGCAAATCGCCGGAAACCCCCAGTTTGGATTGCGAGGTTAGTCGATGTTGCGGATTGGTGGATTAAACGGGAAAATTTTTCGATCGAGAGGAAGAAGGGAAAAAAGATTAAAGTGTCTGTGGATTGTTCTGATGATGCGACAGTCCTTGTAAAAAACCTTAAGGTTTCAAAATCCCAAGATTGGTTTGGCTGTGAGAAAGTAGTTGATTCAAAGAATTTCACAGTAAACAAGAATCCTGCCATCGGAGTTTCCCCAACCGCAAATCCCCTATTAAAAGACTTCCTCAAAACCGAGGGTTTCATAGTCGAGGAATCAACAAGCCGGAAAAATTTCGGCCTCTACTACGACCGGGAGGAGTTCACGGACTATGACAAGCTGACTATCCTAACCGACATTGAATCATCAGGCAAACCTTACGCTCGCCTTTGGAGGTGGCCGAAAAAAGCAAGGTCAGTCCTATCGATATCCGGCGACATTGACTGCGTGACACTCGAAGACTACTTCATGCGGGCTGTAGGCAAATAACCTTTTCCGGTCAATATTTTATCTTCAAATTGATTAATGTATATGGCATCGGGACCTAGAATCCTTAAGATCGCTCCGTCAGTCTTCTCCCCGGCAAACCGTTCTAGCGGGATAAAAACCTACACTCTAACTCTAACACACTATCTTCGGGATAAAGGATTTGAGGTGAAAATACTTGGCGCATCACTTGACGGGGTAGGACTTCCATCCGAGCATTTGGTTGAAATCCCTGAAAAATCAGACCTTCTTTTTTCGCTTTATCTTCTACCACACTTTATTAAATTAAAAGGGGATTTCGACTTAATCCATTCTAGTGACCCCTTTCTAACACTGCCAATACTCCAGCTTATTTCCAGAAAACCTTTCGTCTTAACATTGCACGAAGACTGGGCTTCGGCGGTAAAATACAAGAAAGGTTTTTTTCATGGATTAATTGCACGCATCGTCGAGTATTTCTCCCTTCGATGGGCTTGGGAAGTCATAGTAGTCGACGGGAAACTGGGTGACACATATCTTAAAAAGTACGGATGGCTTAAAGGAAAAATCCACGTTATAGACGTCGGAGTTGACTTGAAGGCGTTCAAACCCTTAAAAAATGGGGTCAGAAAAAAATTCGGTCTATCACGTGAAGACAAGGTTGTCCTGTATGTCGGAAGATTCGAAAAAGAAAAAAACTTGACACTGCTTTTAAAGGCCTTCAGGATAGTAAGAAAAGAAATGCGGAAATCGAAACTCGTTCTTGTCGGAAGCGGCAAGGAAAAACAAAAATTAATTGACTTCCAAGATAAACTTAAACTGAAAAACGTCGTTTTTATGAATCCCGTAGAAAGCGAAACCGTCCCTGAAATATTAAATTGTGCCGACGTACTCACAATAACCTCAAAATACGAGTCATGCCCACTCATTGCTCAAGAATCCCTGGCATGTGGGACGCCCGTAGTCTCAGTGGACGTTGGAAGAGTGAGGAACTTAATCTCGAATAATCTTTGCGGGAAAGTTGTTTCACGCGATCCCATAAATATTGCAGAAACAATCCTATCCTACTTGAAAAAGGATAAGGAAAAGACAACCAAAGCTTGTGTAAACTGCATTAAAGAATTCAGCTTCGACAAAACAATTGAAAAAACAATCAAAGTATACGAGAAAACCCTAACCGGACTTTCTGGCTGAAACTATGATACATTTACCCCGACCACCCTTGGAAAACTCATCCAGAATAGAAACAAGAAAAGCAAGTGGGGCTCCAACCCACCCGCAACACTTTATTATTGCTCTGCCAAATTTAGTAAACCTCTTATAGCTGAATGTATGATGCTTCAATTCTAAATCAGCCTTAGAAAACAATTCTTCCAAAGTCTTAAGATTATATCCTGAACGTACATGACCCCCTAAAATATTGGCTGACTTAATCTTTTTAAAATGCTCTCTACTATACTCCACTGGCGAGGAAGAATACGGCGTAGTCAAAACTAGCACGCCACCCGGTTTTAACGTTTTCGAAAGTTCCTGTAGAAAAGATAAGTCCTCTTCAATGTGCTCGATTATCTCACTGGCAAGAATTTTATCGAAGGATTCCTCCTTAAAGGGGAGGGTTAAACCAGACCCCCGTATGAAGTTTGCGGAGGAAACTTCCTGGTTTTTTTTAACACCCTTAGCAAGCATAATATCCTCAAGGTCGATGTCAAGTCCCACAGTGGTTGACCCGTGCTTAATAAATTCGAAGCTAAAGTATCCAATCCCACAGCCTACGTCCAGGATTGTGTCCCCCGGAGTTGGTATTAAGAGTCTTTCAACCGGTTTCACCCTACGCCTGATTTCCATGTCCAAAGGGTATCCAAACAAAAATATTATTGGGGGTCCGACAATCCTGAAGATTCTCCTAATATTTTTCCCGTATTTTTTACGCGCGACCGAGTGTTCTACCATCAGAGAAACAATTTTTGAATTCGAGTAAATCCTGCCAAACATTTTCTAAAAAAATAAATGTAAATCACAGCTAATAAATCGTTGTATGTAATAAATGGTTTATGGGCGATTCATCAAGGAAAAAGAGGGAAGTGATCATTTTAATACTTCTCCTACTCCTAACTATTGTCATTCGCCTGCCAACTACGAATCACTTAGTCTACACTGACTCCTATGTAAACCTTTGGATTTCAAAGCGAATTATTCAGGCATCAGCCATCCCCCAGCACATACTTGAAGAGTGGAATGGAAAACCAAAAAAATTTGGGTTGGACCTGTCAAATCCTTTAAATGCATTTAATTCCCTCCAAGATCTGAAAGAAATATACCCCTTCACAACCCCAGTTCTCTACAATCTCGCAGTAGTGAATCTGAGTCTTGTGACTGGAATAAGTTTAGAAATAAGTGCTCTTATCCTATCACTATTCTTCGGTGGTTTAGGAGTGTTAGGGTCATATATAATGGCCCGAGAGTTAACTGAATCTAATCCTATACGATATTTAACGGTATTCTTTTATTCAACTGCCCCAGTTTACGTATCAATTTCCTCGTTCACATTCCTCTCCAGAAATCCTGTTGTGAGTCTGCTCCCCATATTCTTCTGGTTTCTATTAAGGCTTCAAAGGGTGGGGAATAAGGTATACCTAACCTTGATTTTCATCAACGGATTGTTTTTGATTTTAGTACACCGGATTGGAGTAATCGTCTTGTTGTTGATAACGTCCTACATTCTTTCACTTTTTATTCAAGGTTCTTTAAAGAAAAGTGGAAGACTCTCCCACAAATTACGGCTTACACTACCCTATGTCTTCACGATACTGCCCTTAATTCTGATGTTAATCCCAATTATTGTAGGTGATGGATTTTATTCCGAGGCATTATGGAAGTACAAGTGGGGATACTTTTTTACCGGGGCAAAGAAAAGTGTGATCTTCGCCAACATGCTCGTAGACTACTACTCAAGCCTTGGAATCCTGGGTATAATCGGATTGGTAGGTTTCATCCAACATTCATCCAAATTAAGGGAGCCTACTTTCAATGGGCTCTTTTTATCCTCATCAATTTTGTTTCTTGCACCATTTATGGTTTTTGGAGAATACGTAAACATCTTAGTTCTCCCTTTTTACTCTTATTTCACAGCCTACGGGTTAAAAAAAATAGTTGTGTGCCTAAAACCCTACCTTAAAAGTACAATCCCCCTGATAATCTTCGGATTGATCGTAGTATCTGTATTTTTCACCCAATACATGTGTCAACACTGGATTTCCACCACAACAAAACCCTTTTATACTACCAACCAGTGGATTGAAGACCCCCTCACCTCAATGGCGGAATATGTTAACAAAATTCCTGGAATAATCCTAGCACCAATCTACTTCAACACGCTCGAGCCTTATATTACCCCCTACCTTGATCATGATGAGCGACTGCTCTACACATCGGATTATTGGAGGCTCAATCCTTTATTCGAATTACGAGTCACTCATCGAATTGAGTCGCCAGGTATCAGAACACTTTGGACTCCATTATTTGGGAAACCTCCCGGGGAAAGATTGAACACCTCAAATGTTAATGAAGATATTGTATACTCGAACGGATTAATTGAAGTCTTGGCTATGCAATCTCCCGTAGCCTCCATGATAAAATCTGATGTCACTTTAGCATTCAATGACTTGGAGATTATTGTGGGTTTAACTAATGGTCAATTACTCGTGTATTCCACTGGGGGCATATTAATCACTCCGCTGGTTAGAAATTTCCCCCTCCCAATAACCACAATAAAATCAAAGGATATCACTGAAAGGGCTCTGAAAGATCTTGTTTTAACATTTTCAGATGGCTCAATGATTGTCTTAGATAATGCTGGGAGAATCGTAAACATTTCCGAGGAAGAAAAAGTTTTATTGAATTCCACTTAATTTAACGTCAAGTTGAGTGTTTCATCCAGTTTCCCCCCGAAAACATCCCAGGTGAAGAATTGTTTCACCCGTTTCCTACCTGCCGCACCCATCTTTACAGCTATGGCGGGATTATCTAAAATATACTTTAATTTCCCCGCAAATTCCTTTTCATCCCTTTCCACTAAAAAACCCACATCCCCCGTAATGCTCTCACAAAGACCTCCTTCAGAGACGGCAACGACAGGAGTCTCACACGCCATCGCCTCAATGGCCGTCAAACCGAAAGGCTCGCGGACATAGCCGAAAACGCAAACCCTCGCCCTGTTATAATAATCTATTAGTTCCTTCCTGCTTACACACTCCTTAATATCTAACCTAACATTATTTTCCGCAGCAAGCTTTACAAGATCGTTCCTCTCACCTTCCGATCCACCACCCAATATCACCAGGGGGGGCTTATCACTTCGAAGTCTTCCAAGGCTTTTTATCACAAATCTGTGTCCCTTTAAATCATGGTATAGTCTACCGACAGACAGGATGATTTCTCTTTCAACGTCGAGTCTTTTAAATATTTCCGTGTCAACTCCGGAATAAATCCTTTTCGAGTCTCTCCCATAAACTTTTTTCACAACATTTTTCGAGTAATCTGAATTGACTATGATCACGTCGGATTTACGGGCTTGGATTTTATCCAACTTCCTGTCGAACGACTTGTAAAGCCAGTTTATCAAATATTTCGGGAAAAAAATTTTTTCCCGGAGACTTCCCCCTTCATTAAAGTCTTCGTAATAAAATCTCGGCGGCTCGTGGCAGTAGTAGACTACGGGGACTTTAAGGAAAAGATGCGTTAAGGTTGTTAGATGGTAGTGGCTTGTGAAAGCCAAGTCGAAATCCTTGTTTACCGCCAAGGAGACGGTAAATAATTTCGGCAGGACTCTCAGCTTGTTTAAAAAAAGCATTAACGGATCCGCAAACGAGAAAAATCTCTTGTCATTAGTACGCCACTCTCTAAAGCCTGATGAATCCACTTTTACACCAATCCTACGAAACTCCGATAAAACCTCGTTCGGAGCGTTTAGAACGAAGACGCGGACTTTATGGCCTCTTTTTTTTAATTGTGTTGCCGTGTTTAAGACGAGTTCTGTCGCACCGCTTTCAGGGTAAAGGAAGTTGTGTATTAACGCGACTTTCATCTTTTATTATTCTTCCATCGTATGTTAAAATATTGACGATGATTATTCGAAGCAGGAGTCCCGTGCGAGTGAGTTTTGCGGGTGGTGGGACGGACGTATCCCCCTATTGTGAGGAGTATGGGGGTTGTGTCGTAAACGTTACGATAAACAAGTATGCGTGGGGAACTCTTGAACTGAGGAAAGACAGTAAAATAATCATACACTCTGCAGACTTCAACCAAATCCTCAAGTTCAGCAAAGTCGAGGACATGTCCTATGACGGTAAACTGGACTTGATTAAATCAGTGATAAAACACATGAACGGGGAGGGAAAAGGTATTGACATATTCCTTAGATCAGACATCCAACCCAAGACTGGCTTGGGCTCGTCGGCAACTGCATTCATAGCAGTAATCGGCTTGTTCAACCATCTTAAGGCCGACAAGAAACTCACCGACTACGAGATGGCTGAACTGGCATTCAAGCTGGAGCGAGAGGAGCTTGAAAACAAGGGGGGACGCCAAGACCAGTATTCATCGGTTTTTGGAGGCCTCAATTTCATCGAATTTAAGGGAAGGGATTTCGTTCGCGTAAACCCGTTGAAAATCAGCCCTTCAAGTCGCCTGGAGCTGGAGAAAAACATGGTTTTAGCCTACGTCGGGAAACGAGACGCTTCCGGGGATATTCTCTCAGACCAAATAGGCTCTGTAAAGGTGGGTAAATCAGACGTCGTAAACGCTTTGAACGAGTCGAAGGAGCTTGCAGTGGAAGTCAAGCAGGCACTTATTCGAGGGGATTTAGAGGATTTCGGATTACTGTTGGACTGCGCGTGGAAGGCGAAGAAACGGTTCAGCCCTCTCATCTCCAACAAGAGGATAGATAAAATATACTCTATTGCGAAAAAACACGGGGCTTTAGGGGGTAAGGTAAGTGGGGCTGGCGGCGGCGGCCACATGTTCTTCTACTGCAAGCCAAATACTGAACACGTCGTATCGGAAAAACTATCAGCCGCGGGAGCCTCAATTGTACCTTTTTCTTTCGACGAGAAAGGACTAGTGACCTGGGAGGTAAAGGAAAAACAATGATAAGGCTTTTACTTGGCAAGCCTAACGTCTTCCCCAGTAACCGTCTTTCTCCCGGCATGGTGGGCTAGCAAATGAGCCTTCTGCCCGATCTCTATCGCGCGCTCCTCAAGCACTTCCCTAAGGGCCTCACAGGCTTTCGGGCTTACTCTTCCCGCACCTGCTTTGCGGAGCAGTCTTTCAAGAGCTGCTAACGGTAGTTCAGTCATGATAATACAATACGGGGGAGATATTTATAAACCGTGAATACTATAAGTTTCATTCGTTGAAATGGAGGTAAAATAATTTTTAAATTGGATTGAAGATGACAGCAAAATACGTTTATCTGTTTGAGGAATCGAGGGCTACAGAAGAGTCCTTATACATTTTAGGGAACAAGGGCGCACAGCTCGCTGAGATGACTGCGATAGGTCTTCCAGTACCGCCCGGATTTACAATTACGACCGCAGCTTGTTTAGAGTATCTTGAGAAGGGTAACAAGCTTCCTGAAGGCGTGATGGGCGAGGTGAAGGAGAAGCTTGCCGTCGTCGAAGAGAAGTTGGGTAAAAAATTCGGCGACAACGAAAACCCACTCCTATTCTCTGTCAGGTCAGGTTCATACGTTTCCATGCCCGGAATGATGGACACTGTATTAAACCTTGGTTTAAACGACGTCTCGGTCGAAGCATTCGCAAAGCATACCGGAAGCGAACGCGGAGCCTGGGACAGTTACAGAAGACTCGTCAACATGTTCGGAGACGTCGTCATGGGCGTAAACCACGCAAAGTTCGAGGAACAACTCGACGAAGTCAAGAAATCTCGCGGGGTTAAACTCGACACCAAACTCGGAATAGATGATCTGAAAGAGGTTGTTAAGCGCTATAAAAAAGTCGTTAAAGACAACACTTCCGAAGAGTTCCCTCAAGACCCTTGGATTCAGCTTCAAAAGGGAATTGAGGCCGTTTTCGCCTCATGGAACATTAAAAGGGCGGTAGATTACCGCAGGATAAACAAGCTAAAAGAAGACGCCGGAACTGCCGTAAACTGCCAGGCAATGGTCTTCGGAAACATGGGAGACGACTGCGGAACAGGGGTCGGATTCACCCGAAACCCCGCTACAGGAGACAAAGAGCATTACGGTGAATGGCTTATAAACGCTCAGGGCGAGGATGTGGTGGCTGGAATCAGAACGCCGCAACCACTCGACACCATGAAGGAGGTCTTGCCGCAAGCTTACGAGGAACTTCTTAAAGTCTACGACATCCTGGAAAAACATTACAAGGACATGCAGGACTTCGAGTTCACAATCGAGCGTGGAACATTTTTTATGCTCCAGACTCGAACCGGAAAGCGGACTGCTGCAGCAGCCGTAAAGATTGCTGTTGACATGGAGGAGGAAGGCTTGATCACTCGGGAGGTGGCTATTCTAAGGGTTAAGCCTGAACAGCTAGACCAGCTGCTTCACAAGCAGATTGATGTTGAGGCGAATCTTGAGGTTATCGCCAAGGGTCTTCCAGCATCTCCTGGAGCAGCTCTTGGTAAAGCGGTCTTTTCAGCCGACGACGCTGAATTGAAGGCGAATGAGGGTGAGAAAGTCATACTCGTAAGGACTGAGACAAGCCCTGAAGACATTCACGGAATGGCAGTAGCCGAGGGAATACTTACAGCTCGCGGGGGAATGACTTCTCACGCTGCGGTAGTAGCCCGTGGGATGGGCAAGTGTTGTGTTGCCGGATGCGAGAGCATCTCAGTCTCGGAGAAAGAGGGTAAGTTCACAGTCGGCGACTACGTCATCCTGGAAGGTGACATGATTGCCTTAAACGGTACTACCGGTGAAGTTATCCTCGGCGAAGTCGAGCTTATTGAGCCGCAGATGACTGGGGAGTTCTCAACGCTTATGGAGTGGGCTAATGAAGCTAAAACTATGGGAGTTCGGACGAACGCCGACACACCCCACGACTCCAAGGTCGCAAGAGACTTCGGGGCTGAAGGGATAGGGCTTTGCCGGACTGAACACATGTTCTTTGAAGGAGATAGGATCAAGGCCGTTCGAGAAATGATCTTATCCAAGGATGAGGCTGGGAGACGGAGGGCACTTGAAAAACTCCTTCCCATGCAGAAAGGAGATTTTAAGGGCATATTCGAGGTCATGAAGGGACTACCAGTAACAATCAGGCTTCTTGACCCGCCCCTTCACGAATTCCTCCCGCACGAGGAAAAAGACATAATAGAGCTTGCCTCTGAGATGAACGTGTCAGTAGACGAGTTGAAGTCCAAGATCAAGTCTTTGCACGAGATCAACCCCATGCTGGGTCACAGGGGTTGCAGGCTTGCCATAACCTACCCTGAAATCGCAGAGATGCAGGCTCAGGCCATTATCGAGGCTGCGTGCGAGCTGGCTAAAGATGGGGTTGATGTGATTCCCGAAATTATGATTCCGCTTGTCTGCCACGTAAACGAGCTTAAGGTGATTAAGGACAAGGTTGTGGCGATCGCAGACGATATTATAAAGGCGTCGGGTGTTGAATTAACCTACAAGGTAGGTACGATGATCGAGGTGCCGAGGGCGGCTTTAACAGCCGACGAAATCGCAGCGGAAGCGGAATTCTTCAGCTTCGGGACAAATGACTTGACGCAGATGACTTTCGGCTTCAGCCGAGACGACTCCGGGAAATTCCTACCTGAATACGTTGAGAAAAAAGTATTGCCTGCTGAACCATTCCAGACTATTGACGTCTCCGGAGTGGGATTGCTAGTTGAGATGGCAGTTGAAAAGGGGCGGAAGGTTCGAAGTGATCTCAAGGTTGGAATCTGCGGTGAACACGGCGGAGACCCTGCGTCAGTAGAGTTCTGCCACAAGACGGGACTCAACTACGTAAGCTGCAGTCCGTACCGCGTGCCAATAGCCCGGCTTGCAGCGGCACAAGCTAGTATCAAGGAGAAGAAGGGGAAGTAATCTTCCCTCCTTTCTACTTTTTTTATTCAATCGTATTTTATAACTGATGTCTGAGATTGTTGTGTTAAAGCTTGGTGGCTCGATCATCACAAAGAAGCGTGAGGGAAAGCTTGAGGTTGATTCGAAAAATCTTAACCGGCTTTCCAGAGAGATTGCGCAAACCTTAAAAGAGAAGAAAATCAAGCTTGTCGTCGTCCACGGTGCCGGCCCATTCGGACACGTTCTTGCGAAAAAATACGCTCTTTCAGAAGGATTAAAAACTAACAAACAGATCGAGGGTATGGCATTAACCCACCAGAGTATGGAGTATTTGAATTCACAGGTTGTTCACGCACTACAAAAGGCAGGCGTAGTTGCCATATCCTTCCAACCTTCCGTCGCCGGGGTTTTAAAGAACAAGAAACTCGTATCCTTCCAACTCGACACTTTAACTAGGATGCTTAATCTAGGGTTGGTTCCCGTAGCCTACGGGGATGTGTTGCTCGACCTTGATACTGGGATCAATATCCTTTCAGGGGATCACCTAGTCCCCTACTTAGCCCGTGAGATTCCCGCTGACAGGGTTGTTATTGCAACTGACGTTGACGGCATATACGAGTCAGATCCAAAGGATGGTTGCAAAGAAAAAATTAATCGTATAACCAAGAATAACAAAGGTGACTTCAAGCTGTCTGGATCCAAAGCTTGTGACGTGACGGGGGGCATGCAGCGAAAGGTCGAGGAACTTCTCTCCTTAAGTGATGCGGGTATTAAATCGCAGATTATATCGGGTTTGATTCCAGAAGAAACCAAGAAGGCGCTTCTTGGAAAGTCTGATGCAGGAACCTTCATAAAATAAATGTGCGGCTGCGGATGTGGCGGTGTCCGCAGCCAAAAAAGCCCTTTAATTTGCTTTGGGCTTTGGTTTAACAAGAACTAGTTTCCCA
>JBDRAY010000120.1:0-32989 GCA_043823295.1 Methanobacteriota archaeon
ATAAAGTGCCAGTGCTGCCTCCAACTGCGATCACGACTTCACCGGCAAGGGCTACGAGCGTGTTTCGGGCGTATCCCATGGCTGTGGGCAGAATTACGTCGACGTAGGGATTGGCTTTTTCCCCATTTGCCTCGGGCATGATTCCAATTGTAAGTCCCCCCCTGTCCTTTGCTCCCTTGCAGGCTGCCTCCATAACTCCCGTGTGGCCGCCGCATGCAAGCACAAAACCTTTTTCTGCAATTGCACTTCCAACAGTATAGGCCGCATCCCTAAGATTTTCGGGGATTTCGCCGTCTTTTCCGATCACGCTTATAACCTTCACCTTCGAATCCCCCCAATTTTTTCGAAGAATTCGGAGACGGAAGCTTCAGCATCTTTTGCATCCTCGTTTATCATCTCAATTCCAAAGCAAACACTCTTTTTCCCATCAGGAAGTTGTTTTCCCTCATACACCTCTTTCACGTCAACTGAAATGATCCTGTCGTCGGATTGTACTAAAAGCTTTGCAATGAAGTTCTCGTCAGCGGGCGAATCTATAAGGATTGAGAAATCCCGTGTGAGTTCGCCATACTTCCCAACCTTGAAAGACTTCTTCTCCACATCACCCAAAACCCTGATGTTGGAAAGCTTAAGATTCTTTTTCCTACCACCCTCCAAAAGCACAACCTCATCAGGAGAAACACTATCAACAACTCCAAGATGCATCTTGCCAGAGTAAATGTGCTCTAAAAGAAGCTCCCTCCCCACCGAACCCTTAATCAGTTTAAGCTCTGCGACAAGCGATTCAATAGCCTTGTCAGAGCGTCCCATAGCCCTCTCAACGTCGTCGAAGTGTTTGGCAGCCTCGACCATAAAGCTTACGAAAGCTTTCTCATCCCCACAGGCGACGAGTTCGCTCAACGTCTTTGAAGCCTTAAGGAAGGCCTTGTGGACTCCCGTGATTTTGGGATTTCTCATCTGAATCTCGGCGTAAAGGTGAGGGTCCTGCCCGATAATCCTTCCAACCATGTCAAGCATCATCTCGTAAACAGGGGAGGAATAATTCCTAGAATCCTTTATGTCGAATGAGAGCTCGTGCAAGGTTTTCGCAAGAGAGATGTAAGTGAAATGGGTTAAACCCTGCACCACAGCCATCACTTCGTCGTGAGTTTCGGGGGAAGTCGCGTGAACCCTCACTTTATGCTTCTTTAAAATGTCGATGAAAAGTCTGCTCCATTTGCCTTCCCTAATTGGGGTTAATACAAAGACTTGGCCGTCTACTTTATTCACGCGCGGTCCAAAAATCGGGTGCGTCCCAAGAATCTCAACACCCTTCGGACAGTGCTCCTCCATTGTTTTACAAGGCAGCTGCTTAATAGAAGTCACATCCATAAGAAGCGACCCCTTCTTGAGAGCGGGACCAACCTCCGCTATGACGGAAACTGTCTTGTCGATGGGAACTGAAATAATGGTGACGTCTGCATGGGAGACTGCCTTTATGTTATCTCGCTCGTAAGTGACTTCCAATTCTCTCGCAACCTTCACACCCTTATTTTCGGAGGGGCCTGAAATCGTGACATTAAATCCCTCTTGCGCTAGAAGTGCGGCAAATATCTTCCCCATGCCCCCGTAACCCCCGACTACGGCGGCCGTCTTATCACGAGCCATGGTAAATAATGTGGATATTATTGTATAATAGCGTCTGTAAACCCCCCTCAAACTATTCGGCTATTAATTTAATTTAAAGGAGATAAGTAAATTAACATGTCCGCCGGCAAGCCTACTCCAGACAAGAATCCAAAGCAGGGTGTGAAACTCGAGCATGAGTACCACAACCTCGCAAACGATTACTACAAGATCGGGGAGTTCGACAAGGCGATTGAACACTACAATAAGGCCCTTGAACTGAAACCTGACCTTTTGGAATCATATTTCAACAGGGGTTTGGCTTACACTCGGCAGCAGGATTACGACAAGGCTTTGGAGGATTTGAACAAGGTAGTCCAGTTGAATGCGAATCTCGCAGAAGCATACTATACCAGAGGCCTTGTTTTCGAGTACAAGCAAGACTACAAAAAGGCTATCGTAGACTATGATAAAGCCCTTAAAGTAGATCCCGGCTACAGCCGCGCTCAAACCCAAAAAGAGGTCGCCCAGAGCAAGATGTCTGCCGCCAAACCTTCATCTGGCGCCCCGTCCGGCGGTTTCGGAGGCGGTGGAGGCGGAGCCTCTGGGGGTGGCGGCGGCGAGGAAGGCGCTGTCAAACAGTTTGATGTTTTGAAGAAACCGAATATCGGATTCAAGGATGTTGCAGGACTTGGAAGGACGAAAGAGCTTATCAAAGACTATATTGTTTATCCGCTAAAGGATCCAGAGCTTGCCAGAAGGTATGGTACTAAGGCTGGTGGGGGAGTCATGTTTTACGGGCCTCCTGGAACGGGAAAAACATACATTGCAAAAGCTTGTGCAGGGGAGACGGGGGCTTCTTTCATCAACGTGAAGATTTCCGACATCGTGGACATGTATGCAGGAAACACGGAAAAGAATTTGCACTCCGCATTCGAGACGGCCAGAAATCACAAGCCTTGCATACTCTTTTTCGACGAGATAGACGGTATGGGAGGGCGGCGAGACGACATGCAACAGAGCTTTGAACGGCGGGCCATCAACCAGTTTCTGACTGAGATGGACGGTGTTGAATACGACAATGAAGGAATACTTGTTGTGGGTGCTACGAACGCTCCTTGGGATACTGATTCCGCGCTTCGCCGTGCCGGCCGTTTTTCGAAATCGATTTATTTCCCTGAACCAGACTATGAAACTCGTGTTGAATTGTTCAAGCTGAATATTAAAGGTCGGCCAGTGGATCCCAAACTCAACCTTAAAAGGCTTGCCCGGCTTAGTGAAGGCTATTCAGGCGCAGATGTTAAAGAGGTTTGTAATGCCGCCGCTTCTATTCCCTGGAAGGAGGCTTTGAAGACTAAGAAGGAGAGGAATATCAAGTTTTCAGACTTCAGGCAAGCGACGTCAGGAAAGCATGCCGTTAACTCTTCCCTCCCAGCCTGGTATTCTTCAGTGAAAAAGTTTTTAATCGAGGAGGAGGAAGAGGATGAAAAAGGCCGGAGCGGTAGTTTCACGGGAAAGATTTTCAGGGACATCGTTGATATGAGCCCTACTCAGTCAAGCGGAGGGGGGGAGCAGGGTCAGATGACTGTGAAGCACAAGAAGGAGCAAGAGGATCTTTTAGGGGAGGAAGAGAGGAGGCTATACAACGATCTAATTAAAGACATTAAAAAAAACACTGACCCATCCACCATGCTTTTGAGGCAGATGAAGAAGTTGTTTGCACGATACGTTATGTAAAAAGAAGGGAAGATGAGGGTTATTGGGATTTCAGGGGGTCACCGGCGGGGGAATACTCTACAACTTCTTGAAAAAGCGTTGTTTGTCTGCGAGAAGATGGGTTTTGAGACCGAACTCGTATCGCTGGCAGAGAAAGATATTGGATTTTGCACGACGTGTGACGCGTGCAAGACCGGATTCACATGCTCTGTGAAAGACGACGTTTTCCCAATTCTTGAGAAACTGCGGGATGCAGACGCCATCATCATCGCAAGCCCCACATACTTTGCATCGGTCTCGGGGAGGCTAAAAGCATTCTTCGATAGAACGCTGCCGCTTCGAAGAAACGGCATGCTGCTCGCCGGCAAGGTTGGGGGAGCCATTACCGTGGGCGGCTCCAGAAACGGAGGTCAGGAGAAGGCATTATCAAGTATCGTCGACTGGATGTTTGTTCATGAAATGGTTGTCGTGTCAGACAAAAAAACAGCCCACTTCGGGGGAATCGCGGTCGGAAGAAATCCTGGGGATGCACTGAAAGACGATATTGGGCTGGCAACCGTCGTAAATCTTGCCGAAAAAATCTGTGAGACCACCACCAAGATTCAAAGGTGAATTATGGAAGAGAAAAAGAGGGCTCACCTATTGGTTTCTGGCGTCGTTCAGGGAGTCTACTTTCGCGCCAGCACTAAAAACATGGCTGAAAGGATGGGTCTGTACGGTTGGGTCAGGAATCTCCCATCAGGCAGGGTGGAAGTCGTCTTGGAAGGAAAATCCGCAGACGTGGACCGCGGGATTGAGTGGTGTAGGAAGGGCCCTGAAATGTCGAATGTGGATGGAGTGGAAGTCCACTGGGAGAAGCCTACAGACGAACTCTCCTCTTTTGAAATCAGATGTTAGAGTAGTTCCCTAATCTTCTTCTCGTAGACTGATTTGGGAGCCACCTTTGAAATCACTCTAAGGCATTCACGGATTGTTTCCTTCCGAGGCTTGGGCTTTGTAGACTCGATCAAGGCTTCAAGAAACAGGGATGGAGCCCGATTTATCGGCGTGAAATCATCTTTAATCTCCCAGGAAGAAATTTTCCCTAAAACTTTCACCACGTCTTTTAATTCCGCTGTCTTCTCGACCGAAACCTCGACTAAAGCACTCGCAAAATCCTTTCTCATCCGCTTGGAATCCAAAACAATCTTCACGTCAGAAACATCATCTACGAAGTAAATCCTGAAAGAATCCTCTCCAGAAATCTTTCCCGCAGTCTTTGAAGACTTGTAAATGGAAACCTCAACCCTCTCAGATTTTCCAAATTTCACACCCATGGGGGCGGCATGCCCGTCCGAAGACTCGACGATCACCTCGTAAATCCAGCCTTCATTCAAACCCGCCTTGTCGAGAAAGTTTACCACCATTTAAAGATTAGGTTCCATAAACTTTATATGAAGATTACTCAAAGACGGGTGGTTCAGGCGGCTGACGGGTTAGGGGGCGACCTTTCGCTAGTCTCATTCATAAGCGGGCAACTCGAACAAAACCCGCAGCTGGCACCGCCGCTCGCAATGGCTATTGCGGCAATCGCAGGGCTCCCGGTCGCAGACAGGGAAAAAATATTGGGCCAGGTCGCGCGCAACCCGGACCTAGCCGCAGAGCTTATTGCGGGAAGTCTCGATCCACTTGGCAAGGATATCGTAGCTGATGAACATCTTATCAATCATGTTGTCCACCATGAGGCAACCGGTGAAGTCAAGGCGCGGGCGCTTTCAACCTACAAGCTGCCAGGCCTTGAAGAAGTCGACACCGAGGAAATCTGTTTTCTCAGAGAGCACGTGACCGTTGACGAGTACACGCACCCAACACCCTTAAACGCCGCTCAACTCGCAAAACTTATAACCGACCACGACGGACCCTTGGACGGAATATACTGTTTCCTAGAGCCAGTCGACGAGCAAGTAATAGACGCAGCCGCAAAAAAAGGGGTCAAATGGATTTGCTCGTGCGGCACAGGCCACGACAACAAGAACAAGCCTTACGCGGAAGAAAAAGGAATACAGCTGACCAACGCCCCTGGAGCGCTCATGCACACCGTCTCTGAGACGGCGCTTGCACTCACCTTGACAGGCGTCTTAAACCTGCCCGAATGGATCGACCAGACGCACAGGGGCCGTCAGACTGGATGCTCGATGACGTGGGGTAGGCACGAGGACTTGCAAGGGAAAAACGTTGTAATCGTGGGTGGAGGGGACGTCGGATTCGAAACCGCCAAACGGATTATACCCTTTTTACCCAACGTGAGCGGGGAAGGATCCATCACGATTGTCGACCCGAAACCCAAGTTAGCAGACGAAAAGAAGGCTGTACTTGCAGGCTTCTTCGATTCGACCTACAAAGGCCTCGCCGTGGCTCACCCAGACGAGGCCGTAAAAAAAGGCGAAAACCCGGTCTCGTTCAAAACAGAGCTCGATGACGAAACACTGGCAACCGCGGACGTAGTCATCCTATCTCCCGCATTGATCAAGGAATCCGACCTGACCGCCGAAGCGAAAGCGGCGGGATTCAAACCCACCGAAGGCATGGTAAACGCTGAAGTACTCTCCAAAATGAAGAAGACGGCGCTACTCGTAAACATCGCCAGGGGCCCGCTGGTTGTGGAAGAAGACGTCGAACAGGCACTTAGAACACACGCCATTGGAGGATACGTGACAGACGTCCTAATAAACGAATGGGTTAGGCCCGACCGCCTCTACGAAGCCGCAGCCGAAGGAGGCACATTATTCTACTGTTCAGGCCACATAGCCTCAAACTCCCGCGCAACCCGCGACGGAAACATGACGGGAAGAATGCTAGCCAACAGCATCCAAATCATAAACGGTGAAAGACCACTAAACCCAGTAAACAAGCCAAACACGCAATAAAGACCCGTTTTTTTAAACTAATCTACCAATAAATATGTATGAGTCCTACCTCTGCCGATTCAGGAAAAAACAGTCGGTGGATTCTCACTGCAATATTAATACTCTTATTATACACACCAATTAGTGCTACTGGCCAGTCATTTGAGCTTTGTAATGTTCCAGGTGATGAGGATGGTGACGGGTTGGCGGATTGTGCTGACGTGGATGATTGTCCGATGGGTGTTTTCTGTGAT
Organism: Methanobacteriota archaeon; assembly: GCA_043823295.1. Classification (GTDB taxonomy): domain Archaea; phylum Altiarchaeota; class Altiarchaeia; order IMC4; family SCGC-AAA252-I15; genus SCGC-AAA252-I15. The sequence continues at coordinate 6,461 of JBDRAY010000120.1, forward strand.
GTTTACGAGTCTCATGTCTGTGGTTTGGAAGTTTCGTGTGTTCCTACTTTCAGTTTGTTGTGGGATGTGTCCCAAGGTAGTTCGCTTGATGATGAGGGCCGGGATGTTGTGGTTGCAGGTGATGGTAGTGTTTATGTTACCGGGTATACGTATGTGACGACGACTTCGGTTTTATCGACTACTTCTGTTTTTCCGGGTTCGCCGACTACGACTTCCACCCTTTTTGCAGGTTCGCCTGTTGCCACACCTCCTCCCCAGCCTACGCCTCGTCCCAATCCTTCGCCTATTGGCACTCCTGGTCCGCCTCCTCCTACTCCGCGGCCTACTCCGATCCCGCCTGAGAACCCGGATATTTGGGTTCTTAAGTTTAATCCGGATGGTGCGCTTTTGTGGGATAGGGTTGTTGATTACGGTATGTATGAGTACGGAAGTCACGTTTCAGTCTCCTCTAATGGGAGGGTCAGTGTTGTTGGAGAAGTTTACGATAGGATTGGCCCGTCCGTTTGGAGTAGGCAGAGCAGGATGCTCACTTATGATTCTAATGGGGTTTTATTGGGTGATCAGGGTATTTCCCCGGGCATATATGATTACGCGAATGACGTTTATACTGCCTTTGACGAGAGCATTTACGCAACTGGGGCTTCCTTGGACGGGTTCAACAGGAGTGACGTTTTCTTGCTGAAGTTTGCGTCGACCGGCTCGACTCTCCTTTGGAATCGCACGTTCGGAGGCAACGGCTCCGACGTGGGTTGGGGTGTTGTCGCATCTCCTAATGGTGTTTTCGTGTCCGGTTTCTCCGACTCCTTCGGAGAGGGAGACAAGGACCTCCTGCTTCTCAAATATGATTTTGACGGTAATCTTTTATGGCACAGACTATCTAACGTATCGTTGTCTGATGATGCCGGACAAGGTATTTCGCTTGGTGTTGGCGGGAACGTGGTGGTTACTGGTTACACTACGGCTAGTCCACCTGATCTTTGGGTGCTTGAGTTTGACAGTGAGGGTAATCTTGTTCGGATGAGGATGGAAGAGATTAATGAGTCAGAAATAGGATTCGGAGTCTGGGCGACGAATCTGAGTGAAGTCTACACGACCGGCTTTAAAACTGGCGCTTCTGGCGACAGGGACTTGTGGCTTCTAAAGTATTGGACTACTTCTTCCACGTCATCTTCCACAACCACTTCCACGTCTACGACTTCAACCTCCACTACTGTTTGGTCTGGTTATGTTGTTAATTGTTCCGATCCTGACGGTAATGATACTACTGTGAAAGCCACTGCTTCAATTTTGATGAAGCCTCAGTATTGCCAACCAAACGAACCTAGAAATTGTGTCATCACGGGGACTGATCAGTGTTCGTTTAATGGTAATATTCTTGAGTATGTGTGTAGGGATCCTCCGATCCTTACTCAACCATTTCTTATCTCAAAATACATGCATATAGTTAACTCTCCTTGTCCAGCAAGCTTGGTGTGTGAAGGTGGGGCGTGTGTGACTACGACCACTTCGACTTCCACGTCTACTTCGACTACTACAATTACTCCTTTTTTGCGGGTTGAGGTTTCCCCAGATCCTGTTGTTGCGGGTGGTTTGATGGGTGTTTCGGTTTGGCCGACTGTTTCGGGTGTGTATCATAACTTGTATGTTTATTATGCTGGTTCTTCAAATTACAAGACTTTATTGGATTTGGATTGTGGGAGTAGTATTTGTTATTCCCCTGCCGTAAAGTCTTTTGATGTTCCAGTTAATTGGGTTAATGGTTTGTATTCCTTGAGGGGTTATGATTATTCGTCGTATTCTTGGAAGTATTTCAACTTTACTCTTATTGGGGGTGCTGAACCTCGGGATTTGACTGTCACTTTAACTCCGAATCCGGTTGATAAGGGTGCTGATTTGACTGTTGATGTTTATCCCGGCTCGGAGGGTGTTTACAGGTATGTCTACATCTATGATGTTTCCAACATTCAGAAGGGCAATTTCGTTCTTCCGTGCGCGAACTTTAAGTGTGAGATTGATGAGAACGTGAGTTATGTTTACACTGTTCCGGTTTCTTGGAGTGTTGGAGAGTATTATCTGAGAGTCTATGATTACACTTCATCTGGTTGGGGGAATCATTATTTCAATGTGTCTTCCCCTCCGTCGTGTAATGACAGTGACGGTGGAATCGTTTATCCCGAGTTCGGATGGGTTTGGGGTGTTTCACTGACGGGTTCAGAATACTTGCATAACGACTCTTGTTCCGGTGCTACGATTTCCGAGTGGTATTGTAGTGGAGTGACTCCGCAGGTTATATCGACATATGAGTGTCCCGGAGGCTGTGCTGGTGGGGCTTGTCTTACCACTACCACGACAACTACGACTTTGCCTTCTAATGCTTGTCTAGGGCAGGTTGGTTATGTGATTACGGGGGTTGATGTTTGCAGCGACCAGTATAGTGCGTCTTACTCCTGTGACAAGGTGTCCAATGGTGTTACTTCGGATTACTGGTTTGGCCGGGCTACGGGCGCGCCCAAATGGACTTACGGGGATCTTGGCAGGACCAAGTGTGTTTCTGGTGTGCGCGCCTGGATTTACAGGTATGATGTTCCCCAGAAAATGAATGTGGACGTGTCTGATGATGGTGTTTCGTGGCGTAGGGTTTATTCTAACTGGACTGTAAGTGATTATGGGCGTTGGGTGGACTTGTCTTTTTCGGAGACGTCTGCCCGCTTCGTCCGATTGTATATGACTGAGTGTAAGCGCTCGTATTGTAATCTCCGTGAGTATGAGGTTGCGGTCCGGGAGTTTGGGGGGCCCGTCGAAGTCTGTGATGAACCGGGTGATGAGGACGGTGACGGCCTTGTGGATTGTTTGGATCCGGATTGTCCGGACGGGGTGACGTGCACTCCCGCCCCGAATGTTTGTTCGGGCGGTGTTTGCGTTCAAACGACTTCTACCACGACATCTACCACAACAACCATGCCTGGTGGTTGTGCTGGCCCCAATACTTGGGGAATAACTGGAGATGACAATTGTAGTGACCAATATAGTTCGACTTACGCCTGTGAGAAGGTTTCGAATGGCTTGACTTCCGACTACTGGTTTGGTAAGGGTACTGGCGCTCCAAAATGGACTTTCGGAGACCTTGAGAGGACAAAGTGTGTTTCAGGTGTTCGCGCATGGATCTATAATCCTGATGTACCTCAGACTATGAATGTTGAAGTTTCAATGGATGGATCCTCATGGACTCCAGTTTACCTTAACTGGACTGTCACACAATCTGAACGGTGGGTTAACTTGTCTTTTGATGAGTCCCTGGCCAGGTATGTCCGGCTTAACATGACTTCCTGTAAAAGAGCATACTGCAACCTAAGAGAATACCAAGTATACTCGAGAAACTATACTGCCTGATTTTTTTATTTTAACAAGTCTTCAAGTTTCTTGAGTTCTTCAGTATCGATTTCCGGCATATCAGGGTGTCCTGTGAAAGGGCAAAAAAAGACTTTTTTTGGGGAATCTTTGAAAGTGTATTCAATTTCTATTGAAGTTAGGAGGAGCTTTCCAACTTTTTTCACTGATTTTATGGATTTTTTCGGTATTCGGTTGAATTTTCTCGCACCGGTGATTCCGCCGTAAAACAAGTCGTCGTCGGATATTAGAAGGACGCATGGTTTCTGGGTTCTACCGCTTAGAAGATCCTCTCTGGCCATAACCTGGAAGACGTGCAATCCCTCACTGTGGTTTAAAAGCTTTTGGACAGTTTTATAGTCGAGGATTTCAGCCATAAGTAAAGTATTAAGACTTAAGACTTTTTTAACTCCTCGATGAATTCAGGGTCGTGCAAGTTCACTTTCGTCTCACACTGCGAGAGGAAGCCGGATGCTTGTTGGTAAATGCTCCTACTATTTTTGTTATGGGAGAACTAGGTTAAATCACCTTTAGAGTATCATGTTCTCGAGGTCGTTGAAGCTTGTTACAGTCAATCCCGTCTCGCAGGCTTTTAAGAAGTTACCCTGACTTGCATGACATACAAGAATTCCTCGGCTTCTAGTAAGTCTGTCATCTTATCGAAAGATATTTTATTCTCCATAATCCTATCATTAATTATGGAGAAAACAGTTGAAAAATCGGAAACTAAGAAGCCAACACCCGACTCAGTAGCGAGACACGAGTTCGAGCATTTCTCCCGCCTCCTAGACGAGGGGGTGGAGTCTTCCAGGATAATCGCGTTAAATGAACTTGCCCGTATTTCACATTCCCCCAACCCCGAGCTTGCCGAAAAGTGTATATCCCGTATAGGTTCATACTTAACCGAGGACGCGCCCTATACGACCGGTCGTGAAAAAGCTGCTGAATCATTGGGGGACACGGAAAATCCCCTTGCACTCGATTATCTGGAAAAGGTTTTTAAACAACCGAATGATGGCGAGAAAATTTTTTTTTCAACGGTGCGAGCAAAGGCAGCAAGATCCATTATTCGCATAGGGAACTCGACTAACGCTCAAGACAAGGCCACTCAAGACCGGATTGAAAAACTTTTATCGCACATAGCTGAAACCGATCGATTCAACGCGAAAAGAATCGCAGGAAAGGAGCTTGGTAGACGGCATCCGCCGCCTGCATAGTAAGATATTCTCCTCGAGTTTATTTCATCGGCTATTTAATCTATTTTCGTATCATACACTCCAGGTCGTCGAAGCTCATTATCTCTAAGTCTGTCTCACAAGCCTTGAGAAATCCGTAGGACTGAGTATAAACTGCCCTGTCGTGGGGGATTGAGCCTCTCGTGGAAAAGTGTTTCACGCCCATCCTGTCCATGGCGTCGGCAACTGTGAGCGGCAGCAGGCTCGCCCGGTGCTGGTAGGCGAAGGCTGGGACAGCCTGAGTGAACTGCTGGTTTTCCGTTTTCCGAAGTATACGCGAGTAATGGTTACTCCATTTATTGCGGTCCCTTCCCGAGAGCCCGTCCTTGAGCCTGCCCAATTCATCCCTCACGTTTTCATCCACGAACAATACTGCGTTCTGCAGCTCATATTGTCTTACGACCGGTGGATGGTCTTTAAAAAGCATGAGCTCGTAGATTCCCCAGCACGTCAAATCATCACCCTCAAACGAGAGTGCGTACCTTTTTTTAAGGTGGTCGTTCCAGTGTCTTTTCACGTCGCCTGATGAAGGGTCTCTCGTCGGATACTCCGACTCTTCAGGGAAAACGCTTCTTCCAAGACCTAGGGCAAACGAGTAGACTGCGACATCCACATCACTCTCGCGTAAAAAACAGTCTCTGCTATGTGTGGGGGGTATTGCGAGGATGGGTTTAAAAGCCTGCGGAAAGCTGAAAAGAATCTCCCCGGAAGACCCCTGAAAAGTTCTGGGCGCGTTAAACTTGGCTAGAAACTCCTTTGTGTCAACGGGCTCACCACACCAGTCAAGTCTCGTAGAAACGCTCTCACCCCTGTCAAAGTGCGCTCGAGCGGCAAGGAGGGGGTCGAGCGCCGCCTCAATCGCCTCGCAGGCATTCTCGCGTGAAAGCTCCCCCGGCATTACCTTTCTCTTACGCTTCCAACGGAACAAATGCATTTTAACCTGAAGTTATTAATGGGGTTTTTCAGATTAAATCCAGGAAATATTCGTGCAGGCGCATGTCGCCTGAAAGCTCGGGGTGAAATGCCGTGACGATTATGTTTTCCTGTTGGGCTGCGACAATCCTTCCCTCGAACTCGCACAAGGATTTAACTTTACCCCAACTCTTGTCGATCGCGGGGGCGCGGATGAAAACTCCGGGATAAGATTTCCCACCCAAGACTGGTATTTCAAGGGCGTGCTCGAAGCTTTCCCGCTGGGGGCCGAAGGCGTTGCGCGAAACCTTAATGTCGACGACTTCGAGAAGTGGCTGCCGGGTCTTTTCAATTAGCTCGTCCCCCTCTTTTGCTAGAAGGACAAGTCCCGCGCAGGTGCCGAGGATTGGGATTCCCTCAGACGCAAGTTTTTTCAAGACGACGTCAACTTCATACTCTCGTAAAAGCTTGCCGATGGTCGTTGATTCCCCACCCGGAAAAACAAGGGCATCAACTTTTTCTATTGTTTTTTTTGTCTTAACCTCGCAGACTTCAAAATCACTCGTGCAAACTTTACTTAGAAAAGTTGTGTGTTCACTCACATCCCCTTGAACTGAGAGCACGCCTATCCGCTTCATCTCCTAAGCTTTAACGCCTCCGGGATAATAAATGCGGTCGAAGAAATGGCGACTGCGATAAACCAGTCAGAATAGGATAAGGAGACTGTGTTGAAAATGTTTTGAAGAAATGGCATGCTTACCACTGCAATGTGCATGAAGACTGAGAATACGACTGCGAGGATGAGGTAAGAATTTGAAAGGACTCCAACCTTAAATAAAGGGAACTTATCGCTTCGACAAGAGAGGACGTAAAACATCTGAAAGAGTACAAGGGTTGTAAACGCCATAGTCTGAGCCTTGCTCGGATCCTGGGAAAGCATCAATGCAAACGCGATAAGTGTTCCTGTACACATGAGCCCTCCGACGCCTAGAAACCGCGTTAAAGTCTGTTTTGTGATGATTCCTTCCTCCGGGTCTCGCGGTGGCCGCTCCATGATGTCTGGGTCTTTAGGGTTGAATCCTAAGGCAAGTGCTGGTGCAGCGTCTGTGAGAAGGTTCATCCAAAGGATTTGCAGGGGTAGGAGTGGGAGTCGAGCCCAACCGATGATTCCGATGAATATCGTTAAGACCTCACCGATGTTGCAGGATAAAAGGTATTTTATGAAAAGCTTCACGTTGTCGTAGATTCCCCTTCCCTCCTCAACGGCCGAGACAATGGATGCGAAATTGTCGTCGGCTAAGACCATGTCCGCCGCCTCCTTTGAGACTTCGGTTCCCGTAATTCCCATGGCAACTCCGATGTCTGCTTTCTTCAGTGCCGGCGCATCGTTCACTCCGTCACCAGTCATTGCAACTATCTCACCCTGTTTTTTCAGTGCGTTAACTATTCGAAGTTTGTGTTCAGGCGAAACTCTCGCATAAATCGCCACTTCCCCGACGACACCTTCAAGTTCCTCGTCCGAGATTTCCTCAAGGTCGATTCCTTCAAGCACTTTTTCCTTGCCGGTAAACAAGCCCATCTCGGTTGCCACGGCTACTGCAGTACCCTTGTGGTCTCCCGTGATCATGACGGTGCGTATTCCCGCAGTATTGCACACTTTAATGGCGTTTATGGCATCAATTCGGGGCGGATCGATCATGCCTGCGAAGCCTACGAAAACAAGGTCTTTTTCGATTTCATCGTGAGACAAACCCTTAGGGACCTTTCGATAAGCCATACACAAAACCCTCAAAGCCTGGGAAGTGTACTTGTCATTCATCGAAAGAATCTCATCCCTCCTCTCATCAGTCAGCTCTACTTCCCTACCCCCTAGATAAACTTTAGTGCACAAGCCGAGTATGACGTCCAAAGCACCCTTAACATAAGCCACCTCAACCCCACCAGGATTCTTGTGCAAAGTAGTCATCATCTTACGCTCAGAGCTGAAGGGGAGTTCTCCCACGCGGGGGTACTCTTTTTTAAGGTTTTTCTGCCATAATCCCGCTTTGGAGGCTGCCACTACGAGCGATGCTTCAGTAGGGTCACCTACTATCGTCCAGCTGCCGCCGGTTTTTGTAAGCGAGCTGTTGTTGCATAGGGAGCTGATTTCAAGGAGCAGTCTTAAGTCTTTGCGATTCTTGTCGAGGGAGAAGTCTCCTTTGGGTTCGTATCCTCTGCCTGTGACTGATGCTTGATCTCCTCCAACGTATATTTTTCTGACTGTCATCTCGTTTCTCGTTAAAGTCCCGGTTTTGTCAGAGCAGATTACGGTGGTTGACCCGAGTGTTTCGACTGCTGTGAGCCTGCGAACTATGGCGTGTTTTTCAACCATCTTCCGCATTCCGCGAGCCAGGGTTACAGTTACGACTGCTGGAAGGCCTTCAGGGACTGCCGCAACAGCCAAGGCAACTGCTGCGAGAAATAGGGTTATGGGGCTTCCCGCGCCCGTAATCAATCCTATGATGAACATGACTATGCTCAGGACGATTACAATCAACCCGATTTGTTTTCCCACAGTGTCGAGTCGAATCTGCAAGGGGGTTTTCTCGGATTCAATGTCTTGAATGTGGCCTGCGATTTTCCCAAGCTCGGTGTTCATCCCGGTTTCGACTACCACAGCCCTTGCTTTCCCATAAGTTACTATTGTTCCGGTGTACACCATATTCCGTCTGTCTGCGAGAGGTGTTTTTTCGATTAGAATCGCATCGTCTTTTTGGACGGGGAGCGACTCCCCCGTCAAAGCAGACTCGTCAACTCGAAGATCGATTTCCTCGATGATTCTCGCATCCGCCGGGACCTTATCCCCTGCCTCAAGGACGAGTATGTCTCCCGGAACAATCAATTTCGCGTCGATTTTCACCTGCTCCCCATCACGGACGACAATCGCCTCGGGGGACACCATCTTCTTCAACGCCTCAAGCTCCTTCTCGGCCTTATACTCCTGGACGAATCCCACAATCGTGATGAATGCGACAACGACCAGTATCGCCAGGGCCTCGACGACCTCCTCCTCAGTGTGTTGAATGAAGCCGATGCCGAGAGAAACCAAGGCTGAGGCAATCAGAATCAAAACCAGGAAATCCTTGAACTGATTCAGAAAAAGTTGTAATGGAGTGATTCTCTTCTCGCGCTTAAGCTCGTTCACTCCATACGATCCAAGCCGCTTTGAAGATTCGGCTTCCGAGAGTCCATCCTCGCTGGAGGAAAGCTTTTCATAAACATCGGTTTTTTCAATAGAGTGCCAAGAAGTCATCTCAGTTATTATTATTTATCCCCTTTGGGGCATAAAAAAGGATTAGGGGAGTCTATCCCTGGTCGCAGAATATTTTGTATCCCTTAACGATTTCAGTCCTTGAAATCATCCCATCCAACTTATCGTTTAACACTGGGATACCGCCTATTTTTTTGTCCAACATTATGGTCACGGCCTCATTGGCGTCAGCCTTCTTCTTGATAGTAATCGGATTCCTTGTCATCACGTGTTCTGCAGTAATGTTTGCGTAAATATCCCAGTCAAAGACGTCACCTTTCTCCAACCGCTCCTTGAAAAAAGCCATGGCGAGATCAAGTATTGTAATAATTCCTACAAGTTTTTCCCCTTCAAGGACTAGGACTCTCTTTTCGCTTGACGTGTCTAATTTGGTTAAAACATCCCTAATTGGGATGTAATCATATACGCAAGTTGGGTCATATCGCATAAGATCCTTAACCTTGAATTTACCGTGAATCTCGTCCCTGAAAAAATGCATTATGTTCTCCTTTGTCAGAATCCCCTGGACTTTCCCGGCTTCATCCACAACGGGAAGCCGGTCAATCCTGTACGGCACTTTAAGGAGTGATTCAACGGCATCCATTATAGTGTCGTCAGGCTTTACTGTCTCGACGTTGTGTTCCATAAAGTCGGAAACCTTGAAATCGGCTAAAGGATTCCCTCCAAGATACTTCACGCTCAAGACAAAACCTTCCTTAGAAAGCATCCCCAAAAGCATTCCATCAGAATCCTCAACTACCGCGCAAGAAGTGTGTTTCTCAAGGAGTTGGTTTCCGGCAGTAACAACGTCCTCTCCCGGACTGACCGTTAAAAAATCCTTCCGCATAAACTCCTTAACAAGCATTACCATCCCCTAGTCTGCAAGAGTTGTTTCTCATCGAGTTCGCGAATGTCAATACCCTTCATCGGGCCTGAAAGCCCCTTGGAAATCTCGGCTAGAAGCTTGGGGTCGTTGAAGTGCAATGTCGCCTCGACAATCGCCTTAGCCCGCTTTTCAGGCTCCTTACTCTTGAAAATACCCGAGCCCACAAAGTTTCCGTCAGCTCCAAGCTGCATCATAAGGGCTGCGTCAGCGGGAGTTGCAATCCCTCCAGCACAAAAATTAACGACTGGAAGCCTACCCAATATTTTCACTTCCCTCACCAAGTCGATAGGCGCTTGAAGGTCCTTCGCCTCCTTGTATAATTCGTCGTCGCTCATGGATTTTATTTTCTCGATCTCCCCCAGAACAGCCCTCATGTGCCTTACCGCCTCAACGATGTTTCCTGTCCCTGCCTCGCCCTTAGTTCGCATCATCGCGGCTCCTTCAGAAATCCTTCGGAGAGCTTCACCCAAATCCCTGCAGCCACATACGAATGGTATGGTAAACTTCGTCTTGTCGATGTGGTGGGCCTCGTCGGCAGGCGTTAAGACTTCGGATTCATCCACCATGTCAACGCCCAACGCCTCAAGAATCTGGGCTTCGACGAAATGGCCGATCCTCGCCTTCGCCATGACGGGAATCGTTACAGTATCTATAATCTCAAGAATCTTTGCGGGATCGCTCATCCGAGCCACACCCCCGTCTGCGCGAATGTCAGCGGGCACTCGCTCCAAGGCCATAACGGCGACAGCCCCCGCCTCCTCTGCAATGCGCGCTTGCTTGGCGTCGGTCACGTCCATGATGACCCCGCCTTTCACCATTTTGGCGAATCCTTCCTTAAGCAGTTTCGTTCCAGTCCTCTTTTTCATTGTGAATCACTTACGTAACTATGTTATTGTGGAATATGAGTTAAAAATTAATTTACTTTTTTAATCAAATTCAGAAGCTGTTGGGGTGATAGGTCACACGGTTTTCCCTCTGAATATGCTTTAGGGGCGTCTTCCAGGATGTTTCGGATCTTCTTGTTTTTGTGGTTGAAAAGTTTTTGAAGAGTTTTCGCATACTTTTCGTCAAAGTGGCTTTTAGGCGTCAACTCAACGACCGCCGACCAGACTCGTGGTTTAGGGGTGAATGCGCTAGGTGGTACTTCCTCGCGCACCTTCACCTTGCAGACGGTCTGGGCGAGGGCTGAGATGAACCTGTAGTCTCTGTCTCCTGCTTTTGCATTAAGCTTTTTTGCAAACTCTCTTTGACAGACAATGACGATTTTTTCATAATCTCTTCTAATCAACTTTAGGATTAGTTTTTTTGAAATTGCGTAAGGGATGTTTGACACGACCTTGCTGGCTGCGGGCAAATCAATTTTTACGGCATCCCCGCGAATTACTGTGAGCCCCAACTCTCCTTTAAAGGATTTTTCAAGGTAGTTAAAGTATCTTGAATCCTTCTCTATGGCCACAACATTCGCCCCGTGTTCAAGCAAGACTTCCGTGAGATTCCCCGTGCCCGCGCCGATTTCGAGGATGGTGTCTCCTTTCCTTACATCCGCATACTCGCAGAGCCTTTCTAAAAGAGCCTCGTCCACCATTATGTAGCGGCCGCTCAAACCATCGCCTAAAGGAAGCATTTTAGTAGACTAATCCCTTTTAGATTAAAAGAATATGGATTACGAGGAGATTCAGGGGCTGATTGGTTTAAGCCGGGTTGATGATGAGCGCGCCCGGGACGTTTTGGATGGTTTAGTTTCCTTGTGGGATGATGTTCTTTTTCTCGAAGGTATTCGTGGGAAGGAGGTTTATGTTTTCGGTTGTGGTCCGTCCCTCAAAGAGGATTTCTTTAGGGTAGTGGGGGGTAGGGCAGATGAGGACGTGCTCATTTCAGTGGATGGTTCTATCCGGCTTTTTATGGTGGAGAACATACTACCTAACTTTCACGTGACTGACTTGGACGGCGACATCCCCTCCACGATTAAGGCTAACTGTGAAGGTGTCGTCACAGTCGTCCACGCCCACGGCGACAACATCGCGAGACTCAAGGATGTTGTCCCCGAGCTTGACGGCAAAGTTTTCGGGACGACTCAGGTTGAGCCCTCAAAGAACGTCAAAAACTTCGGGGGTTTCACCGACGGCGACCGGGCCGTATATCTTGCCGAACACTACAAGCCGAAGACAGTTTATCTCGCTGGCATGGACTTCGGGAAGAAAGTTGGGGAATATTCTGGAGTATTCGATCCAATTAGGAAAAAGAAGAAACTCAAGATTGGGGAGAAGCTTCTTACCGAATTAGCCGAGAAAACGGATATTCCGATAGTGAATCTGACTTCGCAGGGAGTTGACCTTAAAGGCATTCCCCGGAAGTAATCCAAATCACACTTTCCTCGGATGGATGCTTCTTATTTTCTTTATGTCTGCCACAGGAATTTTTCCATACTCCACTTGGCCGGGAATGTTATAATATAATTCTTCCGGATGCTCGATACTGTCGAAGTGTGAGAAAACAACCTCCCCTGTACTCAATTTTGAACCTTCCTCAACCGTGTGTGTCACTATTATCTTATCCCCTGACTCGACGACTCCCTCATCGATCTGGTCTATGAACTTGGAAACGACCTGGTTTTCCTTTACCATTCTCTTTTTTTTCTGGGCCATATTAAACTTAATAAACTATCCCTTTAAGCTTCACGGTCCTGCCTTTTTTCACCGTCCGAATCTTCGGGCGAGTCCGCTTGTTCGTCGAAATCCGCTTCCGCTTGCCCTTGGACAAATGGTTTGACTCGGACTTAAGCTTCTCCCTTTTCACACTCATCTTCTTCCGCTTTCCCAAAGACTCCTTAATATCAAAGTAAATCCCGAGGGGATCGACGAAAAGGTTGTATGACGCACTAGAATTTAACAGGTATTCCAGATGTTTTAAGATTTGGCTTTTACCCTGATTATTAAATTTCTTGCTCGCCATCTCCTTTATATATTGATGGAGTTAATATAATCTTCACGATGAAAGTTAGCGCAAAGGATGTGTCAGGCATACTCTTAAGCGAACGCAAGCTTATGAATATCCTCAACTCTCAATTTAAGGAAAAGATTATTCGCATAGAAACCGAGTTAGACAGCTACAGAGTCTGCTTCGACCCTTCAGAGCCAATAAACGCGGTCATCATGGGCAGGGAAGACATGATCGAGTTCATGCGAAAATACTACGGACGAACCGTGATCGATGTCGCAGACTTCAGCCACGAACAGTATCTCGTAAGATTCGAGGAGTGAGTTTTACCAGTAGACTCTCCCAGCCTCATCATCCAGTACGGCATAGGCGACGCTAATAATATCTGAGGAGTTCTCTAGCCTGCAGAACCTGCTCTTTATCCGCTCACAATAGTTTTCATCCCAGAAATGGCATTTCGATACTATCACATATGCTGTTGCATTCTCTTTCCCGCCTAATCCGGATCCGAGGTGGGCGAGATTTGAGCCTGGATTGTGGACTGCATCCCTAAGTAGTCTGGAAAACTCCTGGCTTTTCCCGCAGCCATACCAACCAGGGTCTATGTCGCTTTGCCCGTCAGTAAGTAACACGCCAACTCCATCACCTACTCCAACAGGCTCGTTTTTCCAATAACACTTGACTTCGGCTTCCTCCCCCCGCTCGATTACCTTCGCGATTAGGATGACGTTGGATTCATCATTTAATGGAAAAACGCACGTCCCGCGCCACTTGCCCATCAAGTAGTCTGATTCAACAAACCTGCCGTAAGCGTAAAGAAACTCCTTGTAGGATAGATTCCTGTCGGGGCTGCCAAGGCAACCGGAAGCCAGTAGTAGAAAAACTACTGTCAGGAGAAACCGCATGGGCTTATCCTGCGTTGGGAGGTTTGCCTGCACTCTGTCCAATTATCGACTCAATCTCGGTCTTTAGTTCGCCGAATTTTCCGGCGATTTTTTTCTCTTGTTTCTCGACGATTTCAATCCTGGCTGCAACAGTCTCCTTGCTTTCACCCAGGAATTTCTTGCTGTCTACCCTGTTTGTCTCGATTAGAATGCTTCCAGCAGCCTTGTAAATCTTTCCTTTACCTGATTTTCCGAGTTCTTCCAATGCGTTTTCCACTTCCGCAGAATGCACTACAAGCTGTTGTTTTTGTATTGACAGCATCTGCAACTGGTTTTGCACGTTTTGAAATTGCGCCAGCTTGTCCTGTAATTGTTTTGGTATGTCCATCCTTAATTCACCTCTAATAATTCATAGACCATGATAATCCACCTCATGTAAGTGTTAAGGCAAGCCCTTAGTGAGGGGAGGTCGTCTGCTTTAATGTTTAAAGTCAGTTTCCCATCATCGCCTTCAAGCAAGACTTTTGATCTTCGCATAAGTTCGCTTTTCGTCTCAGGCTCGATCGAGTCCAAGATGGCTTTAACGTTTTCCTCCGGCAACTCTAACATGATTTTTATGGAGTTCATCACGCGAGAAACATTATTTGGCCTTCCTTAATAAATACTACTTCTTCTATAGGGTGGCACTGACTGCTTTGAGGGTTGCCTTGGCCTTTTTCAGAGTCTCCTTGAACTCGTTTTTCGGGATGCTGTCTGCCACTATCCCAGCTCCGGCTTGAGCGTACGCCTTTCCCCCCTCGAAAACCAGAGTCCTAATCGTTATCGCAGTATCCATGTTCCCGTTGAAGGATGCGTATCCCACACACCCTGCATAGATTCCTCGTCTGTCCGGTTCAAGCTCGTCAATAATCTCCATGGCGCGCACCTTAGGAGCACCGGAAACAGTCCCCGCCGGGAAGACTGATTTCAACGCGTCAATGGCATCACAATCTTTCTTAAGAATGCCTTCGACCTCGCTTACCATATGCTGGACGTGACTATACTTCTCAACATCCATGAACTTGTTAACCCTGACAGATCCAAAATCCGAAACCCTGCCTAAATCATTCCGACCTAAATCTACGAGCATGACGTGCTCTGCACGCTCTTTCTCGTCGGCTGTCATCTCTTTTGCCAGGGAATCATCCTCCCGAATCGTCTTCCCCCGGGAGCGGGTGCCTGCAATAGGGTATGTTAAGACTTGTCTTCCTTCCACTCGAACGAGCATTTCCGGGGAGGATCCCACAATCTGCCGTTCACCAAAATCTAGGTAGTACATGTATGATGACGGATTAATCTTTTTTAGCGCCTCATACACCGGAATCGGGTTTTTCTTGTAGTCGCAGGAAAGCCTCTGGCTTAACACAACCTGGAAAATATCCCCTGCCTTAATGTATTCAACGCCTGCGCGCACTCCCTCCTCGTATTCATGCTGGCTCAGATTCGAGGAAAAATCGATCTCTCCTTCAGAATAGTTCTTCGCAGATACTGAAGGCATGTTTAACGGGAGGTCCAGGAACTTTTCTTTGAGTTTTTCAAGATCGTCTTTTGCGTCCTGCTCGTCTTCTTTCCCGAAGACGCTTGATATCAGATGTATTTTTCTCGCGACGTGGTCGAATACAATATTGTTTCTGGCGAGCACGAACTCGCAGTCGGGTTGCTTTAAAACGTCTTTCCTGTTTGAGTCCAGGTCTATGAGATACCTTATAAAGTCGTATGAAATGTATCCGACAAGCCCTCCCGAAAACCTCGATTCAAGACCTTCCGTAAGCTGTACTTGACCTAGAATGTCCCTTACCACCGTCAAAGGGTCTGAGTCAGGCACCCTGATTTCTTCAAGGAAAGAATTATTGCACGAAACATCAGCTTTCCCGTCCTTTATCTTAAACCTTAATGCCGGATTCAAACCTAAAATCGAGTATCTGGCAACCTTCTCCCCCCCTTCCGCAGACTCAAGGATGTACGTTCCCTCCCCCATAAACTCTTCGTACACTGCGAGCGGGTCCAATTCGACTACGTCGAACTCTTCTGAAAACTGGTTTACGATCATCGTTAATTTTAAGGATTTCACAAAAAAGAATAAAAAAGAGATAATACTACTCGAATCCGAAGTAGGCTTTGAGTATCCCGCTTCTCATAAAGGAGGCCAGAATCGTAAGCCGGCTCTTAGAAACGATTTTCACACTGTTTTCCCGTATGGCCTCAATTACGTCTTCTCCCTCGAATTCAATGCAAATGTTTCCGATCTCGTTTATGTTGTGGGCGTCTGAGCCCCCGACCTTGGGCAGGCCAAGTTCGTCGGCGACTTGCAATGGATTTTTCGTATTCAATAGCGTGTGGCCGTTTTTCACTTCAATTGCGTCAAAAGACAGGTCGTATACCACGTCTCCCACACCCTTGCGTATCTTATCATAAGGGTGGGCGGCGATTGCGATTCCGCCAATGTCTTTTATCAAGTCGAGAATTTCTTCAGGAGCCGCGTACTTCTCCCTCTTGTAGGTGACTCCCAAGTATTTTTCCGGTACGTCCACGGAACCGAGGCAGATGATATGCCCCCCGGTTGTGGAAAACTCTATCCCAGGAACTACCGTGAAACCAGTACCCGCCAATTTTTGGGCCTCAATGCTCCCCCTCACCTCATTGTGGTCTACAATAGCAATACCGTCCAAGCCGATTTTTCTAGCCTGCTCGACGACTTCCCTTGGAGTGTTCTTCCCGTCAACCGCGTTGGTGTGCACGTGTATGTCAAAAATCATAAGATATTAGAATGGATTCGCCGAATAAAAAAACTTAAGACGGGAAAAGCGGGTCTGCCGCTATTTCGTCTTTGCCGCGTTTTATCTTGGCGCCGAATTTTTCGGCGACCTGGATATTGGTTTCGGCGTGTTTTGAAAGATTTCGGACTTTGATCTTCCCGCCTAAGAGAGCGAGGTACGGTATTATCTGGTCGGTCATGTACGTGTCGAGAGGGCGTTTATGGGAGATCTCCATAACGAGTGCTTGCGCTGCCTTTACGCCCACATCCTCTGCACGGACTCCTTTATCGCCCAGGCAGTCGGCGCCTAAGACGCTGTTTTCGCATTCCGCCCAAAGGATTATTCCCGCGCCGGGAGAGGGTGTGTCGCAATATTCTAATTCAATCCCCACGGAAACGTTGTTGAACCCTTCTCTAATGAGCGCGTTGGAAAGGGTCTTTCGGGCGGCCTTTGCGCAACGCTCGGATACTCGGGCTTTAGAAAGACTATTGTGGGCGTGGGAGACCCCGCAAACACGAAGGACTTTCCCCCGAAATCCAAGCTCAACGGGCCTCAACTTGCCTGTGGGTTCCGCTGTGAGTTTAAGTCTCCCACCTCCCTTGGGATAATAACCCCTCCTCTCTATTGAAAGCCCGGCTGAAAGACCGAACTTGGCGAGAACCGGAATCGCAACATTCTTCAGGTAATCCGCTGGCGGGCTCCACTTAACATCGGTCCCGCCCGAAACCTCGACGACGCTCTTCTTACGGCAGAATGAGAGCGGAATCATTAGGGTCTGCAGGACGAGTGTTGCCGAGCCGGCGGTGCCGACTGAAACAGTAATCCTTTTTTCAAGCTTTCCTCCAGGCGAATATTCGATTTCGCTTGAGCCTTCACAGGCACCGGAAACCTTCCCCCCAGTAAGTTTCGCGCAAGCTTTAAGTCCGCTTAGATGCTGGGGGCGAAGACCCGGGTTCGGCCGGTTAGACCTTATGTTGAACACCTTAACCGGCACCCCCAAAGCTTGCGCAAGCCCCACGGAAACCCGAAGCACGGCGCCGCCTCCTTCCCCCAAGGCTCCGTCAACCTCGATCATTTCTGCTTTTCTTCACACGGCACGTCCGCTTCACCTGGGTCGGGCCCTTCCTGCCAGAGCTTGCTCGACTTCAATGAGTCGTTAAGTTTTTGTAGCAGTGTTCTCGTCGACTCTAGTATCTTTCCCTCAATCTCCTTTTCAGGCGGGATGCCCGTCAAAGTCGAAAGGATTTTGTGGTTTGTGACTGGAAGCGTCTTAAGGTTGTAGCCTCCCTCAAGTTCGAGGACGAGTTTTCCCTTGCAGACTTCGTCGGCAAGATCCATCAGGGTTTTTGTCATTGAGGCGTATCCCGCATCCGTCACGTTCAACTGGGATATGAGGTCGCTTATATGTGAGTCCTGGCCTGCTGCGACCGCTATTAAATCAGGCTTGAATTTCCTGACTCTCGGGACTACGAATTCATTAAGAAAGTGTAGGTAGTCTGCATCTCCTGTGCCCGCCGGCACGGGAAAGTTTATGGTGTAGCCCCTGCCAGCCTCCTCACCTATCTGGTCTATGAAGCCGTGTCCCGGGTAGAAATTGCGCGGATCCTGGTGGATTGACATGTTCAAGACGCTGGGGTCTGTGTAAAATGTACCCATCGTCCCGTTCGGGGCATGGGCGTCCCAGTCGAAAATGAACACCTTCTTAACATTGTGTCTGGCCTGAAGGTACTTCACCATTATGGAGATGTTGTCGAAGTAGCAGAATCCAGTCGCCTGGTTCTTGGATGCATGGTGTCCGGGAGGCCTGACCAACGCAAAGCAGTTGTCCAACTCGCCCTTCCAAACCGCCTCGCCAGCTGCCATGACGCCGCCGGCGGCAAGAAGCGCCGCCGAGTAAGTGTGCTCGCACACGTAAGTGTCGGAGTCGATAACTCCGAAGCGTCCGTGACCCATCTCGCTCAGACTCTTGATGTGCTGGACGTGCGCTTTAGAGTGAACTCGATCCACATCCTCCAATGAAGCGGGCTCTGGATTTAACTGTTCGACGACGTCTAGTATTTGTGTCTTCAAGAAATACTCCATGGTTGTTTCAAGTCTTTGAGGATTTTCCGGATGGTTTTCAATTTGCTTGTGCTTTAAATAGTCGTTGTGGAATACGATACCCGTGTTCATCTCCCACCACCCTTCAAGTAAAGCGCAAGATTGTATATGTCCTCATCTTCACTGTCCTCGACCTTGAAACCCAATTTTTTCGCAAGGTGGGTCATTACAGTGTTCTCCTTGATGACCGTTGCATAGACCTTCGTAAGGTCCTTCATTAAGGCTATCTCAATCATCTTGGAGACGAGTTTGGAGCCGAGACCCTTGTTCTGCCATGAATCAGTGACGACGACCGCAAATTCAGCAGTCTTTTCCCCCGGATCGAGCATGAGCCTGCTTACTCCCATGATCCGGCCGTCATTTTCCGCGACGATAGCTAGCTCCCTGTCGTAGTCGTTGTGGCAGTACCTGACGAGCATTTCGTGGGTCATCTCCTTTATGGGGTGGAAGAACCTGAATCTCACAGTCTTCTCGGTTAGGGATTCGAAAAGTTCTTTAAGCTTGTACTCGTCTTCCGCCTTAATCGGTCGAAGCGTTATAGGCTCCCCCGTCTTGGTCTTCCATTCCTCGATGAGGTCTGTAGGATATGGGGTTATGCAAAGGTGGTTTGGTGACTTTAAAGCTTTTTTCTCGTCGAGTATGATTCGGGCGTCTAGGGCGACGACGCCTTCTGGAGTGGCCAGAAGAGGATTCAAGTCTACTTCAATTATCTCGGGGTTTTCCACGATCATCTGCGAGAAATTAACTATGGCCTTTTCGATCTCGATCAAATTTGCGGGAGGACGGTCCCTCGACCCGTTCTTAAGAAGCCTGTAGCTTTTCGTCTCCTCCATCATGCGTCTTGCAAGCGTCTGGTTTAAAGGTGGCAGTCCGATGCCCTTGTCTCCTAAAACGTCGACTAACGTGCCTCCGGCTCCGAAGACTATCACCTCCCCGAAGATTTCGTCACGCTTTGCGCCTAAAAGAAGCTCGAAGCCACGCTTCTGAATCATCTTGCAGACCGTCACGCCGTTAATCCTCGCCTTTGGATTGAATTTTCTGGCATTCAACTTAATCCTGTCGAACGCCTCCTCAACCTCCCTTGAGGAAAGAATGCTTAAAACCACGCCGCCAGCGTCGGTCTTATGGGTTATGTCTGGGGATTCAATCTTTGCGACCACGGGATAGCCTATCTTCTCGGCAGCCTCAACAGCCTCCCTCTTTGTCTTGGCAAGAATCATCCTGGTCGTTGGTATACCGTATTCCCTGACGAACTCATTAGACTCCCTCTCGCACAAAACAAGCTCACCCTTTTTCACGTGCTGTTTAACAAGCCTTGAAAGCATTCCCCGGTCAGGGTTCAAACCATTGCTCAACTCCCTCGGAGTCTCATGCAAAAGCTCTAAGTTATGATAATACTCGAATCCGTGAAGCAGGGGTTTCACCGCCTGCTCTGGCGTCTGGTAGGTTGGTATCCGGCTCGCAAGCAAAAGCTCGGAAGCCTTATGAATACTCCCCCCACCCATCCAGCAGGATGTTATGGGCTTGTTCGAGCCCTTCCACGCACCAATAACCGATTTAGCCACCTCCTCTGGATTCGTCCCCGCCTGAGGAGTTAAGATAACCACTATTCCGTCTACACTATCATCCTCGATTACGGCTGAAATTGCACTCCCGTATTCTTCAGGACCAGCATCCCCCAAAACGTCGATGGGATTGCTTTTACTCCAGTTTTTATGAAGTCTCTCACTAAGCTTCCTCACAGTGTCGTCTGAAATCGGGGCAAGCGCGCCTCCAAGCTCGATTATCTTGTCTGCTGCCATAACTCCCGGCCCACCCGCGTTTGTGATGACTGCTATGTTCGGGCCTTTGGGGAGAGGACCCATGGCAAGTTTCTCGGAGTTCTCAAACAGGTCGGACACCTCCTTCACCCTCACCACGCCCGCACGCTTGAAAGCAGCGGAGTACACTTCATCCATACCTGCGATAGCACCCGTGTGGGAGATGACAGCCTTCCTACCCTCTTCGAAACGGCCCGACTTGACAACAATGATCGGTTTTTTCCTTGCGAAACCGCTTGCAGCGCTCATGAATTTTTTCGCGTTTTTAAGCGACTCCATGTATATGACAATGCTTTGAGTTTTCGCATCATATCCGAAGAAGTCTATTAAATCCCCGAAGTCGACGTCGAGCATGGAGCCTATCGATATAAAGTAGCTGAATCCGATGTTCTTTTCGTCGGCCCAGTCTATTATCGCGGAGCATATCGCCCCGCTCTGGGATATGAAGGCGATGTTTCCCTCCCGGGGCATCTTTATCGCGAAGCTTGCGTTTAGTTTTAGGCGGGGGTTTATGACTCCCAGGCAGTTCGGCCCTACAAGCCGCATCTGGTATTCTTTCAGGATTTCCTCGATTTCGGATTCGAGTTTACTACCTTCCTCTCCCGTTTCCTTGAAACCCGAGGATATTACGACAAGCCCCTTAACACCCGCCTTACCACATTCTTCCACGACTTTCGGCACTGTTTTGGCGGGCGTTGCCACTACTGCCAGGTCCACCTTCCTTGGGACTTCACCGATGGACTTGTAGGCGTGGACTCCCTGAACGCTCTCCCTCTTAGGGTTGACGGGATAGACCGTGCCCTCGAATCCGTGGCCTAACAGGTTTGCCATGATCGAGTAGCCCACGCTTCCTTCTTGGTTGCTTGCGCCTATCACGGCAACCGTCTTAGGGGAGAATATCTTCTCAAGGCCTTTAAGACTCATCTTTTACAGTATGTGCCCCATCTTGTCCCTCTTTGTTTTGAGGTATGATTCACTAATCCTATCTTCAGGGATGATTATTGGAACCCGTTTCACTGAAATATCGGAGTTGTTAAATCCAACCAGCTTGTCCGGATTGTTTGTGAGAAGGCGTAAGGATTTCACACCCAAATCCTTCAAGACATCCACAATGTATTCATAGTGGCGTAAATCCGCCTTAAAACCCAAAGCCTCATTAGCCTCGACAGTATCCAACCCATCGTCTTGAAGGTGGTAAGCCTTAATCTTGTTTAAAATACCTATTCCCCGACCCTCATCGGTTGGAATATAAATTATTATCCCACGCTTCTCGCGGTCTATTTCATCAATGCTTAGTTCAAGCTGGTTTCCGCAATCACACCTCCGGCTGTGGAAGACGTCTCCAGTAAGGCATGCCGAGTGCACGCGAACGAGTACGTCATCACCGGCTACGTCACCCTTTGTGAGGGCCAGTATTTCATCACCCTCGCCGGACTTATACGCGTGGACTACGAAGTCACCGAACTTTGTCGGAAGCAGGGCAGAATCAATCTTCTCGATCATGGTGAAATAATTAATACATCCTCATAATAAAATACTGTCATGAAGATTTCCGTTGTCGGGCCGGGGGCGATTGGAACCTTGTTTGGCGGGCTTTTAAGCAGGGTTTCGGATAATAAGGTTGTCTTGATTGGACGCTCTGACGGTCAAAGCAGGTTTCACTTGAAAAAAATTTCAGAGGAAGGGCTTGTCTTGTCTGGAAAGACTGTGGGAGTCTTTAAACTACTTGAAACTTCTACAAATCCCTCTGAAATTGAGCCGCAGGATCTGGTGTTAATCACTTCAAAGACGTATTCGGTAAGGGATGCTGTGAAATCTTCTAAACCCCTAGTCGGAAAAGACACTATAGTCCTGCTTCTCCAAAACGGTTTAGGTCAGGAGCAGTTGGTTCAAGATATCATTCCTTTGCGTCAGCTTGTCCGGGGGGTGACTTCTCACGGAGCCATAATCTCCGGTTTTGGCATGGTTCGCCATACCGGGGTCGGTGAGACTGTTGTGGGGTCTTTGACGAGCCGCCAGGAAGGTTTGGTTTCAGAGTGTAAGGGAGTGTTTGATCGCGCTGGCATTCAGACGCGGATTTCGGAAGATATTTTCGCCGACGTCTGGTTGAAGACGCTAGTAAACGCCGGGATAAACGCAATCGGGGCGTTGTATGAAAAGACGAACGGGCAGATTTTCAAGGACGAGGAGACTTCCGAATTGGCTGAAAATGCCATTTCCGAGGGAGAGTTGGTTGCAAAAGCCACTGGCATCACCTTGCCTGAAAATCCCTTAATAAAGGCAATTTCTGTTTCGAAAGCTACTTTTTCAAACAAGAACTCGATGTGGATGGACATTGCAAGCGGTAGGAGGACGGAGATCGACGCTATAAACGGCTACATAGTCTCTGAGGGAAAGCGTCTTGGAATACCAACACCTGTAAACGAAGAATTAACCGCTCGAATAAAAGGGGCTTGAACAAGAACTTAAATAGTATCAGTATACAATACTTACGAAATGGAAGCTGTTGCTGTTTCACACGGGGCCGGGACGATAATATGCGCTTTCGCAACCGGTAAGGGAGGGGCGTTCGGCGTCGACCTTGAGACTAAGGCGACTGTGAAACTCCGCGACGACGGAGCAGTAAACGCAAAAATTATTGGCCACCCCGACGAAAACACGCTTCTTCTAGAGTCTTGCGTTAAACGCGTCATGGAACGCTTCGGATACTTCTACGGAGCCGACGTCGAAACCGAATCAAACATTCCAATAGCAGCAGGTCTTAAAAGCTCAAGCACGGCCGCAAACGCCACAACGCTCGCTCTTATGGGGGCGCTTGCGAAAGAGCATGGTGAACTAGTTGAGAAGGATGGTAGTCAAAAGATTATTCTACATAATATGCCTGTTGACCCGGTTTCCATAATCAAGACCGGGATTCAGGCCGCCTTCGACGCCAAGGTGACTGTTACCGGCGCATTCGACGATGCTTCAGCCTCATATTTTGGGGGCTACACTGTAACAGACAATAAGGCAAAGGCGATAGTGGCTTCCGGGAAAATGGAAGATCTCACAGTATTGGTAGTCCTTCCTGAAGGAAAGATTTATTCTGGTGGCGTGGACGTAGGCAAAGTCAAATCTATTGCTCGGGAAATCGATTTCGCCTGGAACACTGCGAAGGAGGGGAGGATTTATCCTGCAATAACGATTAACGGTCTCATGCACTCATTGATTTTCGGGCAGGATCCGAACATCGCGATCGAGGCTTTGAAGGCGGGGGCTTTGGCTGCAGGCCTGTCTGGTACTGGGCCCTCAGTTGTCGCACTAGTGGATGATTCAGTCGACGACGTCAAGGCTGCTTGGCGATCATTTGAAGGTACTGTTGTCGAGGCCAAGACTAACAATCGCGCAGCCAGGATTTTGAAATGACTACTTTTTCATCGGATATTAGGATTACGACCCGGAGGGAGGGGGAGATAGTAGACATCACAAATCAAGTTGCCGAGCAAATCACAACGTCCAAAATCAAAGACGGCATCTGCCTCATATTCTGTCCCGGCTCGACTGGGGCACTCTCAACTATTGAATACGAGCCTGGTCTTATGCAAGACATGCCCGAAGCTTTCGAGCGGTTTTCCCCAAGTGACATTGACTACAAGCACAATCACACCTGGGGTTGCGACAACGGCAGAAGTCATGTTCGAGCGACCATCCTAGGTCCAGACATCACCGTCCCAGTATCTGATGGAAAGCCAGTACTTGGCACGTGGCAGCAGATAGTCTTTTTAGAGCTTGATACGAGGGGCAGGGATAGATTGCTTATTGTGAAAATTGTTGGTGATTAAATTAAATGAGGTGTTTTAGGGATGGATGAAAATGAGATAAAAACTGGGGATTTGGATTCTGAGGAATTTATTAAAGTGCAGGTCGATAAGATCGCATCCGTAGTCGGTGACGGAGTCGCGATTAACGCATTGTCTGGTGGGGTGGACTCTTCCGCCGTCACCCTTATCGCCCACAAGGCTTTGGGGGAAAGGCTTAAAACGTATTTCATCGAAAACGGTCTCATGAGGGAGGGTGAAGCCGAAAAAATAGTCCGAGTGTTTTCGGACCTGGGAGTTTCCGTGGAAGTCGTCGACGCTAAAAAACAGTTCTTCGACGCCCTTTCGGGAGTGACCGATCCTGAAGAGAAGAGGGAGGCCATAACCCAAACTTTCTACAAGGATGTGTTCGGAAAACTCGTGAAGGATAGCGGCGCGAAACACCTACTTCAGGGGACAATCTTAACAGACGTGGACGAAACAATCGCCGGCATAAAAAGACAGCACAACGTCTTCCAGCAATTGGGCATCGACCCAAAGGACGCGTTCGGCTACAGCATCATCGAACCGCTCGTTCAGATTCGGAAAGACGGTGTCCGAAAGGTTGGCCAAGCGTTAGGCCTGCCCGAGTCCATATATAATAGGATGCCCTTCCCAGGTCCCGCCTTGTCGGCGAGAGTTATCGGGGAGGCTACTCCAGATAGAATTGAGCTGGTCAGGAAGGCGACTGTGATCGTCGAGGAAGAGCTTTCGACAACTTCGGCTTTCCAGTATATGGCGATTTTGCACGAGGATAAGGTGACTGGCATGCGGGATGGTAAGCGTGATTTCGGCTTTCAGATAGAGGTTCGTTGCTGGGATAGTGTTGACGCGAGAACTGCAACACCCACAGAGTTATCTTTCAGTACGCTTTCAAAGCTTGCCGAAAGGATTACCGGCGAGGTCCCAGGTGTTGTGAGCGTGACTTACAACATCGGGTCGAAGCCTCCATCCACGATTGAGGCAGTCTAATATCAAAATTTGGGATTCAATGTCACATGGTTGAGCCTTTTGACCGGGAGGCTAGGCAGAGGAGCCTCGGATACTCTGTAAAGGATGGCGCGGCTTTTTCGGTCATGACCGGTTTCGGAGAACAGTACTTTAATCCCCTTGCGATAGAGTTGGGTGCGACCAACTTTCAGATAGGGCTTCTCGCCTCTCTACCTCCATTATTCGCTTCCCTTTTTCAGTTGTATACATCCAAGGTGATGCATCATCTTAAGAGTAGGAGGCGTATGATCACCAGGTTCGTCCTACTGCAGGCTTTGACGTGGATTCCTCTTATCCTGATTCCGGTTTTTGGATTCATGCACGAAGTCCCCCTCCTCATATTACTGGTGGTCCTCTACTTCGTTTTCGGGCAGTTCGTAGGCCCAGTTTGGAACAGCCTTATGGGTGATCTGGTTGAAGAAGATAAGAGGGGTATGTTTTTTGGAATGAGAAACAAGGTGGCGGGCTTCGTCGCCTTCGCCTCCTTGTTTATCGCAGGGTTTGTTTTAAGCATGTTTCCGAGAGACCGGATCTTTATCGGGTTTTTCGTCATATTTTCCGTCGCATTCCTTGCTCGGACCGTATCCCTCTATTACCTTAACAAGATCGAAGACCCTCCCCTAATATTCGAGAGAGACGCCGAGTTCTCGTTCCCCCAGTATCTTAGAAGACTTAGGGAAACCAACTACGGAAAGTTCGCACTCTACCTAGGTTTCATGTTTTTTTCCGTGAACGTGGCGGGACCATTCTTTTCGGTGTACATGCTTCGGGATCTTAAGTTTTCATACTTCTCCTATACCTTGGTTACTGCTTCCGCTGCTTTAACGTCTTTTCTTGCGATGACCTACTGGGGTTCGATTGCCGACAGGTTCGGGAACAAGAGGATACTCTCCCTCTGCGGCGTCCTCGTAGTAATAGTACCCTTCCTCTGGCTTTATTCCGACGACATACCCTACCTCATCCTAATCCAGATGGGTTCCGGATTCGCGTGGGCGGGATTCAACCTTTCTTCAGCGAACTTCATATTCGACAACGTAACATCTGTCAAAAGGACTAGGGTCTTCTCATTCCACAACATTCTGGTGGGATCCTCCATATTCGTCGGCGCTCTAACCGGGGGGGTCTTGTCAAATCTGATTCAAACATCCTGGATATTCCACTACAAACTACAGAACCTTTTTCTGCTCTCAGGTCTTATGCGAGCTGCGACTTCCGTCTACTTTCTGCCGAAAATCCAGGAGGTGCGCGAGGTCGAGCACATAACCCCAAAAGAATTCTTCTTAAAGTACAGCGGGACCGGGCCAGCTCTTGGGTTTCCTTACAGGACAATCACTGGGTTGCACAAGTCGTTGAGGAGGCTGCGGGTTAAGAGATAGTCACACGATTTTCCCGCCTTGGTATTTCCCGTCATACAGGGTGGTTTCTCCTTCGACTTTTTCGAATACTATCTGGGCTATC
>JBDRAY010000121.1:0-5288 GCA_043823295.1 Methanobacteriota archaeon
CAGAGGTAAGGGATAAAATAAATGCTATTTGTTATCTTCCCCCAAAGAAAACCGTCGAGATATGCCAGGACAAATTTTTATCTGGAAAAGCCTGGAAAAAAGAGGGGCTTCCATTAGTCGATACCATATATCTAAAAGATGTGGATGATCTAAAAAAGGCGGAGGAAATCTTCGGATACCCGTATTGGCTTAGAGCAAGCGTTGGTTTTAGCAGTAGGGGCAGTACACTTGTTGAGAATATCGAGACGGCAAAACACTGGATTGGATATTGGTCATCTCGGGGAATCCCCTGGAAGTTCATTGCTCAAGAGTACTTACCCGGGAAAATAATCGCCTTTCAAAGTATTTGGAAGGATGGAGAGCTTGTAACATCGCAGGCCAGGGAAAGGCTGGAGTACCTTTACCCTTACCTATCACCCTCGGGGTGCACAAATACCCCCGTTATCGCAAAGACTATTCATCGTGATGACGTAAACGAGATGGCAACGAGATGCGTGCGTGCGGTAGATAAGAAGGCATCTGGAATATTTTGCGTGGATCTTCGGGAAAATAGCAAGGAAGAGCCGATTCCGACTGAGATTAATGTGGGCAGGTTCTTTACGACAAGCTATTTCTTCACTAAGGCGGGAATAAACATGCCTTATTATTACATCAAGCTAGCATACGGCGAGGAGATCCCGAAGCTACCAAAGTACAACGCGCTAGAGGAAGGGCTCTACTGGATACGGCACATTGACGCGCCTGCAGTACTCGTGAAAGAAGGCCAATGGAAAGTCTCGAAACCGCAGGGTTGATTATCTTCGATCTTGATGGAACACTTATCAAACTCGACGTAAACTGGCCCTTGATGAAAAAAGAGCTTTCTGATTTATTTCATCGAGTGTACGGGTTTGATTCGGATTTTACACCTCTTACCAAAGTATTGGAGGAGGTCAGGGAAAAACATGGGGAAACCGGATTAAAGGATGCGTTATCTATTATCAAAGAGCATGAGGAAAACGGTCTGGCACATTCACACCCGCTTCCTGCTCTAGATTTGTTGAAGTCAGCCGATTCGAGCAAGAAAATCGCTATTTTTTCGACGAACACGAGGCATGCGGTCGAACGTGCCCTGGCTTACTACAATGTGTTATCTCGGGTTAGCATGATAGTTTCATTTGAAGATGTTAAAGAAACCAAACCCGACCCAGAGGGCATTGAAAAAATCGTATCAGCTTTAGGATTTGCGAAAAAAGATGTCGTATATTTCGGGGATAAGGACGTTGACCGTGAAGCGGGGAAACGTGCTGGAGTATACACCAAGATAGTATAATGGTTAGACTTTTATCTCACCCTCGACATCCCAGGCTACTTTGTTATTTCTTGCCCACTCAATCTCACGTCTGATTCCCTCATCGAGGTCGACTTGGGGCTTCCAACCAAGTTCAGCCAATGCCTTTGAATTGTCTAAAACCATCCTCGTTAATTCTGCAGGAATCCTCTTGCGATTTTTAACATGTTTGGAGAATTGTCCCTCACCAACGTCTTCGTAGATTGGCTCTAAATCACTTTCAAAACTTGTGATAACCTTTTTGGCAAGTGAAGATACATCGGTTCCGATTGACGTTGAGACGTTATAAGTCTCATTATCGGCTTTACTACTTCGAAGGCATGTGTTGTGCATTTCAACGACATCGCCCACGTATACGAAATCCCTCAACTGTTTGCCGTTTCCAAAAACGACAGGAGCCTCCCCTGCGAGAAGCCTTTTGATAAATATTGTCAAGACCCTGCCGAACCATTCTCTTGGTCCGTATACGATAGCGTATCGCAAGTTCACTGTTGGGATGCCCTCATACTCAGAATAGATATTGCAATATTTTTCGGCGGCTAGTTTGCTAACACCATAAGCCCAATTCGGGTTGGTAGGATGCTCGGCCTCACTTTCGGGGATGCTTTCAGCCTGACCGTAAACGCAAGCTGATGAGGCATTTACGACCTTACGAACACCACACTCCAAGGCCGATCGAAGAACATTTAATGTCCCGATAGTATTAGTCTCAAGATCCCTTACTGGGTCATCAATGCATTTGAATATCTCAAGCTGGGCTGCCTGATGGGAGATGAAGTCGACCCCATCTACTGCAAGCTTGAGGTTTTCATAATCAAGTATATCGTCTCTCACCACGGTTATATCCTCCCAAACCTTGGCCAGATTCTCTTCCCTACCGGAACTGAAGTTATCATACACTATAACGTCCATACCCAGCTTCACGAGACTTTCGACTATATGTGATCCGATAAAACCGGCACCACCTGTAACAAGAATTTTCGAGCCTTTGATAGATTCCATTCCAAGGTATTTATTAAACTATGATAAATATAAAGAAATCTAACCTCCTGTATGACAAATGAAAAAGTCACCTGAAAAAGCTAGACTCGAACACATAAAATGGTCTAGAAGCGATTCTGGATTCGACAAAATACTCGCGCATTATCAGGCAGAAAAAATAGCCGAACTGACAGTAGGTGAATCATTGCTTGACCTTGGCTGTGGGGATGGATTCATCACGAAAATGTTTAGCAATGATTTCATAAGAGTTGTAGCGGTAGATGGGAGTGAAAGTCAAATAATTAAGGCTCGGGAGTTAGCCAAGGGAATAGATTTCAGGGTTGATACTATTGAAGACTTCAATCCGCAGGGTGAAAAATTCGACACAATCGTATTAAACAACGTTTTAGAGCATGTAAAAGATCCCTGTCTCATACTCAATCAAACCGTGACTTGGTTGAACGATGGAGGTTGCATCATAATACTTGTACCGAATTCACAGTCACTTAATAGACGTATTGGGGTTGAGATGGGCCTGATTTCCAGATGTGATGAGCTAGATGCATCTGAAAAATCTAAAGGCCACCGGCGAATCTACGACATGGAGGGTCTTATGTCTGATATACAAAAATGCAACCTCAAAGTAACTGAGTCGGGGGGTATATTCTTAAAACCTCTTTCCAATAATCAGATGGAGAGCTGGGACCCAGAGATATTCCCTGCATTGTTTGAGGTGGGAAAGAAGCTTCCAGATTACTGTAATGTCTTATATGCTAAATGCACGACATAAAATGTTATCAAAAAAGAAAATAATCGCGATTTTGTGTGCCTACAACGAGGAGGGCAAGATAGGTTCCGCAATATCTAAGATACCAAAATTCACAGATTGTATTTTGGTAGTAGACGACGGAAGCACCGATAATACGGCCAATGAAATACGAGAGTCCTTCAGTAAAGTCGAGAACATAAAAACTCATCTCATACAAAACCCTGTAAACAAGGGTGTGGGATGCGCGTTGAGAAGTGCTATGGCCTATGCGGTGGATGAGAAATACGATTTCGTCTACATCTTCGGCGGTGATGATCAATACGACCCCGATGACATCATAAAACTAGTTCAACCACTTCTTAAGGGTTACGACCTAGTCAAGGGTTCGAGATACCTGGAGATCAAACAAAAGATTCCCCTTTTCCGCAAGCTGACCACCAAGATGTTCTCCCTATTTTTCAACCTTGCAACTGGGAGTAAGATAACAGACGCGTCAGAGGGCTTGCGGGCATTTAAAATCAAAGTAGCTACGGAAATCGATTTCACTCCAAGCTACCTCGACCGATATGAACTCGAACCATATATGCTCATCGAGGCTGTGAAAAAAGGTTACAAGATTCTTGAGGTACCAATCGATAAGATTTATGACGTAGAAAAGGGTTACTCAAAAATGGTCCCATTAGTGAGTTGGTATAGCATAACTAAACCAATACTACGGGAGATATTAAGGCTTAATTGGAAATGAAAATTAATTTTGTTGATCTTAAAAGGCAGTACACTGCGATACGTGACGAGATTCGTACAGCCATAGACGGTGTCTTGGAAACCACAAGTTTCATCCTCGGGGAGGATGTCTCGAAATTTGAAGAGGAATTCGCATCCTTCTGCGATTCAAAATACTGTGTGGGTGTGGGTTCCGGGACTGAAGCATTGCATCTGGCGCTTCTAGCGTGTGGTGTCGGGCCGGGTGATGAGGTCATAACGGTTCCAAACACTTATATCGCCACCGTATTGGCAATAACCTATGCCGGGGCCAAACCAGTGTTCGTTGACATTGACCCTGAAACATACAACATTGACGTTTCGAGTTTGTCTGAGAAAATTACGGCTAAGACCCAGGCAATACTTCCCATACACCTCTACGGCCAGCCAGCAGACATGGACCCTATCCTAGATATTGCCGCCGAGCATGATGTACGGGTGGTCGAGGACGCCTGCCAGGCTCACGGATCCGAATACAAGGGAAAGAGGGTTGGATCCTTAGGCGACGTTGGATGTTTTTCATTCTATCCCGGTAAGAACCTTGGAGCTTACGGTGATGGTGGAGCGATCACGACAAACAATGAAGAGGTATATGAGAAAGTCATGATGCTTAGAAATTACGGGCAAAAAGTCAAGTACCATCACCTAGTTAAGGGATTCAACAGCAGGCTGGATACTATGCAGGCTGCCATCTTACGGGTTAAATTACGCCACCTCGAGACTTGGAACGAATTGAGAAGGAAGAATGCGCAATCATATACGGCGCTCCTCGAAGACTCGGATGTGATCACTCCTATTGAAAAAGACTATTCCAAGCACGTCTATCATCTCTATGTCGTCCGATCAAAAAATCGTGACGGTCTTGCAAAATATTTAGGTGAGAAAAACGTGTATACTGGCATCCACTATCCCATACCTGTCCATTTACAAGAAGCATACAGAGATTTAGGGCATTCTAAGGGAGATTTTCCTGTAACCGAAGAGTATTCAAAAAATATCCTTTCTCTTCCAATGTTTCCCGAGTTAACTAGTGAGGAGGTCGAAAAGGTTGCCGAAGTTATATCTGATTTTAACTAACCATTTGCAGGAATCTGACACACTTAAATGTACGGTGTGAGAGCCAGCCCAACCACGCAGAAAACAAGTGTTATGCCGTAGAGGATAATCACGGCTTGCTGTTCCGTGAGTCTGAAATAATAGGTTACCAAAAACTTCAGGGATACGAACTTCATCGATGGCGGGGACACAACCGTCCCGTCCCTGCGTATTCTCCCGAATTTTTCCAGGGGTATTTTCCTTATCTTGAGGGTCCACGTGTCGATTATGAAGTTGATTATGTGGGGTATTAGTATTATGACTCCGAAGAGTTCTTGGTTGCTAAGGATTAGGAACCCTCCGAGTGCGCCGCCGAGCAGGTAGGTGCCGATGTTTCCGAGGAGGACGCGG
>JBDRAY010000122.1:0-11605 GCA_043823295.1 Methanobacteriota archaeon
GGTGGTGCAATCTTTCGTCTGACAGATAATTCCATCCAGAGTTTGATTTTCTGATTTCATTCATGTCGACTTCGAGAAGAATATTCACTCCGTCAACGCAATTCATATTATCCTCGATGCATTTTTTACAATCCTTGTGCAGTTTTCCTCTTTCAGGTATGTCGGAACCTTCGAATTCATCATAATTTAAGAATTCATAGTGAACGAAACTTAAGTGGTAAGATTTTAAGATAAGGTGTGATTTATCTGTCGGGGTGGGTTCGTCTTCTTTTAAAGGAGGTATTGCATTTTTCACTCTTTCCATGCATCCGCAAAACAATGTGACAAAGACTAATAAAGATAGGATTTTGAGTTGATTCATGTAAATTAATTCACGGTTTAAAGGAAAAAGATCCTTGTTTAAGGGAATAAACCAGACTTCATGATATTTTGTCATTTTATCATACCATTTTTAAGCATGTTTTCGGAATATGTTCAACAAATATAACAAAATTAAGATATTGTTCAAAATAGTGGTTGGGAAATGAAAATTAAAAAAATACAAATCCTAGTAGTCATAATAATCCTCTCAGGATTAACATCAGCTCAAAATCAACTAAAAGTGACGCTCCAACCTTCTACAAACGACGCATACACACACAGCTACTTTACGGACTACAACTTTGGTGGAAGAGTATACATCCGCGCAGCAACATTCTATGAAAGACACATATACATACAATTCGAACTACCCCCACCCCCCTCATGCAGCAAGGTTGACAAAGCCAATTTATCTTTATGGCACTACTTATCCTGCTGCAGAAGCAGCGGGGAAAGACAATACGGGATATACAGGATAACAGAACCTTGGGGTGAAAAAACAATAACCTGGTTGAATGCTCCCGCCACGGAACTACTTCCAACCGACATAATACCAATGGACCAAACCCTCGGATGGAAAAACTGGGATGTGACCGCAGACATAGCGGGAATAATAGACGGCGCACACCCAAACTACGGGTGGATGATAAAAGACCAAGAACAAATACGAGCCTACAACACACGCTCCTTCGTAAACAAGCGTTCTGCTCCAGGATTCTTTGAGCGAAAACCAAAGCTTGAGGTTGAATACATTTTATTTGAATGTGTTTGTGTTGATGGAATAGATAATGATGGGGATGGCCTGACAGACTGTGATGACGTTGAATGCCAAACTAATCCTTCTTGCACGGGAGTTTCAACGTCAACAACATCATCTACTACGACCTTGCCTCAGACTACAACAAGCATTATTCAGACTACGACATCCACTACTACAACGACTTCAACCTCAACTTCAACAACAATTCCCGCAGCCACAACCTCAACTTCAACAACAATTGCAGTGACAACTTCCACATCCACAACATCAACTACAACTTCTACCACAACAACTCCAGCAACCACAACCTCGACAACTTCATCGACCACAACGACTCTAACCACAACGACTCTACCCGCTCAAACCACAAGTCTACCAGTCGGAATCCAGGAGACGATCGTGATGCAACCATCATCAAAAGACTCTTACACCCATTCATATTTCACAGGATCCAATTACGGCTCACAATGCTACATGCGAGTTTCAACCTACTATGAAAAACAGATTTATGTAGGCTTCGGCATGCCAACCCTTCCGGAATGCGCTGTAATAGATGAGGCGACATTATCCCTCTGGGACTACTACTCATGCTGCGGCCGGATAGGCTCCAGAGACTACGGAATCTACAGGGTCACCGAAGACTGGGTTGAAGAGACGATAAACTGGGCTAACCAACCCGGCTGGGAGAACACACCCACAGACGTAAATAGCGTCACACCTACTGCCGGCTGGAAAAGATGGGACGTCTCCGAAGACGTAAAGAAAATAATGGCAGGCGAAACCGGAAACCATGGTTGGATGATCCGAGACCTGGAGGATACGAGGCGCTCATACAGCAACTTCTTTTTCGTAAAAGACAGTTCAAATTCTTTCAGCGAGAAGAAGCCGAAACTAGAGATTACATATCATCTAGAAGACTGTGACTGAAGTCACTATTTCCCCCTGAATTCTTCAAGCTCCTGAGCAGTCTTTCCAAAGGCTGCAAGTATTGCATCCCTAAGAGTTAGAAGCTGGGGGTTGGCGTCGTCAGGAATCTGTGCTAGCATCTGAAGGACCGTCCTCTCCTGGATTGCCTGTTTGGCGTTTAAGGCTGCAACCTGTTCTTCAATACCACCTATCCGCTGTAAAAGATGGCCTGAAACCTCACCTCCCCCACCAGCCTCGCGGGCTGCAGAACGAGCCAACACGGTAGCAAGTTGAGTTAGCCTGCTCTCAAGCTCCGTTTCGATTGCACGTACATGTTCTGTCATAACAGCTCTAGGGTCGGGTTCTGGGGGTAGCATTCCCACACCTTTTGATTGTTTGTGACTAGTGCGAATCTGAGTTACTGTCGGGATAAGTTTTCCAGGTTCAGAGCCTGTCGCAACACTGAAAAACTCTGAAGCGGTCTTGTATGCGCCATCCCGGTGAGGCCAAGCCTTAAGGGCTGGACTGGCCTTGTCGGGGTGGCAAAACTGTTCAATCCGCCTGTAAGCCACTTCCACAGCCCTGGGAGCCGCAAACGGGTGGCCTGTCAAATACCACGCCGCCACCTGTCTGGCAAGCGGGCGGGAAGCTCCCACACTTGCCCCCAAGTTTTTTGAAACTGGGAGACCCCACCTAAACATGAATGCCCTGCACGTCAAGTATTTCCTCTCCAAGTCTGAGGGTGCGTCAGGCAAACCATCCCGAACTAAAGGTTCAAGAGGCTCGTTCGGAGCGGCCTCAAGGATGGTTCCCGTAACCAGCCTTATTGCCTGAGCTTTAACGTGTGATTGCTCCAAGCCTTTGAGTCGGGCAAGAATCTCCCGGGCGATAGTGTTTCCGAACCTTTCAGACTCTTCTGTTAAAACATTGGTCAATATTTTTTTTGTTTTTGGGTCGAGCATTCCAGCTCCAAGTATCCCCGCGCATACGTCAGGCACTCTGTCAACTCCCTTTTGGCTGGGAGCGACTCTAATAATCTGCCGAACGAGGGGTTCGAGCACTCCCTGTCTTGCATGACTTTGGATTGTTTGAAGGTCGAAGAGTGTTTCATTGCCGACTAGTGCCCCCACAGCCGTGACCGGGAAGACTCCTCGCAGGAGAAGGTGGTCGGCAACCTCTGTCAAGGCATTTCCCTGGTGCATCCAACCTAACGCAGTCCTAATCTCTGCTTGCGCGGGATTAGATCTCTCAACTACTGGAGTGAGCATCCTCTCCAAGGCGTTTCCAACGCTTTCAAAAGGTTGTTTATGCCCGTCCGCGAGACGTGCCATCCGGAGCATGAGAAAGAATATTTTTTCAGGCGAGATTTTCCCTTGTTGATCGACCATGGTGGCGAAAAGGTCTTGAAGTGTGTTTTGTTCAGAGTGCATGGTTATGTCGTCGTCAATACGCCATCTCCTCCCGTCTTGGCTGCGCTCGGGGAATATGAATGGAACTGCTATTGCGTCTCCGGTGAAGTAGTCAGTTCTGCTTCGCATTCGAAGGGCCCTGAATGCTACCTCCCTTTCAGGATATTTTGAGGTTTCAGCAACCATGAGCCTGAAGACTCCCCTCTCGTTTTTCCTTCCGGTCTCAGCCTTCAAGGCTTCGAATCTCTCATCATCTCCAGGGCTTGCTGGATTAATCTCACCTGAAACTATCGCGTGGGCGCAATCCTTCATCAAGTCACAAAAGTTTCCTACAGTCACAGGCCCGCCCCCGTGCGTTGCCTTGTCGTGGGCTACAGCAAGTGCCAAGCAAGCTGGTATTGCCCTGTTATCCCTTATTGGCCCTCCACCGTCAGGCCCCACCATCATTTGGGCTAGGGATTCACCACTAAAAGGAATACCCGCGTCTTGAAGGTCTTTCCTTTTACCTTCAGAAATTGTGAAATCAGGTGGAGGCAATACTGAACCGCTCTCAGAGAAAACCCCTTCAGCTCCTAACGCAAGTGTTGATCCGCTTCCCCCATACTTTTTCACCAAGTCGACTCCACTTTGCAGGTGAACTGTAATACCTTCCCTCAACCTCTGTGCAAGGTTCTCACGCTCTAAAGGCAAGCCTCTTGTCCCGAAATTATTATTGAAATACTGTCTTGTATCCGGCGAGACTTCAACACCTTGAGGGACATGTGGAAGGTCAAGTGAATTCAATCCGCCCAGCGCCTCGTTTATCGCCTGATGTTGTGCTGGCTGCTCTTCAGTAGCATGATTTTGGATGAAGTACGTGAGGACCTCGGTGAAAACACCTTCAGGATTATCTTCCCCCTGAATTCCACAAGCAGAGTGAAGGATCAAGGCGAGAGTCGGAAGCAGCCTGTCTTCTTCAGCAGGAATAGTGTCATCTACTGCATCCGATGTTTTTCCAATAATCCTTCTTGAATCTGCAATTATTGCTGCGACAGGCTCAAAGTTTCTGCGTTCAAGCCAGCTGATTAACTGTTGTCTTACTTCTCCACCCCTACTCTGGGCGAAGTTCATCAGAAACTCGTCGTCGACCGAACCCCCCTGTGAGGCTTGAGGGCTTAGAATATCGTGGATAAATCCACATGCATCTCCAACATGCCTTACGATACTCGAATCTCGGACGACCACTGGTGTAAACCGCTTAACAACGGGCATGTAACAAAATAGGTAGGCTGAATTAATATAATCCTACGGCCCCCACTACAATTCCGCCTTCGGAATTTTTGTCTCACACCTGTTTTCAATATCCCAGAGGGATCTCACCTCATTAGGACAGATGAAAGTCACAGCTTTCCCGCTCGCCCCAGCCCTTGCAGTCCGCCCAATTCTGTGGACATAACTTTCCGGTTCCTTAGGTACGTCGTAATTGAATACGTGGCTTACGCTGTCAATGTCAAGCCCTCTCGCCGCAACATCAGTTGCAATCAAAAACTTAAACTTCTTCTCACGAAAGCCTTCCATGACCCTCTCCCTCTGCTTCTGAGTCAAGTCTCCGTGAATGGCCTGACTGTTAAAACCCCGCTGCCTCAAAAGCCTACTGAAGGTTTCAGCCCAACGCTTCGTATTACAAAAAATAATCGCACTACTAGGATTCTCTCTCCTAACCACTTCTAAAAAAACATCCAACTTCTCCTTCTGAGAAACTTCATAATAACAATGTTCGACCTCTTCAACTAAGAGTTCATTATCCCCAGTCGCAACAATATGCGGATTGCGAGCGATGGACTGAGCAAGCTGCGTAACCCTCTCACCGATTGTGGCTGAAAAAAGCATTGTCTGCCGTTCCTTGGGAGTGTGGGATAAAATCTTTCTGATATCGACGATGAAACCCATATCCAACATACGATCAGCCTCATCCAACACCAGCATCTTAACTCGGTCAAGTCTTAAAATCCGCCTGTTAATCAGATCCAGTATCCTCCCCGGAGTCCCAACAACAATCTGCGCCCCATTCGCAAGGGCTTCAGCTTGGGTTGAAATCTTCCTACCACCGTAAACAGTCGCGACAGAAAGCCCCTTCTTGTATCCAATCTTCTTCATCTCCCCTGAAACCTGCAGTGCAAGCTCACGGGTTGGAGTGATAATCAAAGACTGAACAAACCGTTCAGACGGATTTATCTTCTCTACGATGGGGATGGCAAACGCAAGCGTCTTACCCGTCCCCGTCTTAGCCTGCGCTATCAAGTCATAACCATCCAAAATATAGGGTATGGCCTCGGCTTGAATAGGCATCGCCTCTTGGAAGCCATGGTAATCCAAGTCTTCCATAACATGCGAGCTTAAATCTAGCTCGCTAAAACTAATTTCATTCATAATATAATTCACCTCAAATGTGTAGAATCAGGCTTGGTCTTACTCGCAATCAGATAAATGATTATTAATGAAAACGAAATAACGACAAAATATTTTTTCCAAATTCTACTCTATATCCCAAATATAGCACTTTGGAGGTTAAAAATCAATTTTTAAATTAATTCTCATATTCTACTCTTATGGTCAGCAAGGTCAATGCCGCCCACATCCTGGTTTCGGGCGAGGGCAAGGTGAAGGAGCTTTTAAGGAGAATCCAAAAAGGTGAAGCTTTCGGAAAGCTTGCGCAGGCGTTTTCAGAGTGTCCGAGCAAAAGACGTAATGGTGACTTAGGTTGGTTTAGTAGGGGGCAAATGGTCCGGGAATTCGAGAAGGCAGCCTTCGAAGGAGAAAAAGGGGCAGTAGTAGGACCAATCAAAACACAGTTCGGCTGGCACCTTATAAAAATACTCGACAAGAACTAGTCTTTTTAATCATTCAAGCCTGCTTCTCTGCGGTAATCACATGGTGGATCCCCCGCTCACCCATAAACACTGTGTAAAATACTGCGTCTCCGACGTGGTGACCTGTTTGCTCGAAAATCTCGTCCTTTCCCCTCTTAATTAATTCTTCCCGCACGTTCCCGCCGCCGAATACTTGCCTTAAGGTTCCCATAACTTGGTCTTTAAATCCCGGGTCCTCAGTTACGAGTAAGACACTGCCTCCCTGCTTTAATTTGTCGAACAAGGCTTGAACAAGGTTTTCGTCCTGGGTGAAAGCGTATTTGAAGTCCGGGTACAGGCAGAAGAATTCCTCGACTTGCCCGTCCTCGAACATGCAGGGTACGGCTTTTCGGGCGTCGTGCAAGACAGCCCGTACGTTGGAAAGCTCCCTCTCCTCTACTTCCCTCACCAGGTTCTCAGACTTCTCGTCGGCGAGAGTGACGGCCACGAAATTTACTCCCTCGTTCTCAGAGGCTTCCCTGAAAAGCGGGATTCCGTGGCCTCCCCCAACCTCGACTTTAAGGGGATTGTCATTTCCGAAAAGAGCGCTCCAATCAACCGGCTTGTCCGAGAAAGCCACTACACTACTATGGCTCTTCAGTGACTCGTCAATTTTTTTATGCATTACACTCAATTATTAGAGGTAAAGAAAAATTAAATCCAGGATTTAACTTCACACACACTTTTATTATCCACCTTCTAAATCCTTTTGGTGAAATCATGTTCAATATAAAGCGTTCCCGCACGTATCTTCGAGTGTCCAACATGCTGCAGATTGCCCGCCGATACCTCGTTTTGAACGGATTCGACGGCCTTTACACGATGCTCGGCATAATAATCGGCTCCTACGTCTCCGGCCACCACACTTCCGGAGTAGTCTTGGGTGCGGGGCTTGCAGGTGTCATGGCCCTGGGATTTTCTGGGGTATCAAGCGCCTATCTCGCAGAGAAGGCCGAGCGAACCCGAAAGCTTCGGGACTTGGAGAGGGCCATGCTCGCCGACTTGAGCGGAACCGTCCAGGAGGAGGCTGTGGAATTCGCCTCGATTTTCACGGCATTAGTCAACGGCTTCTCTCCCGTGCTTGCGGCGTTTATCATGTTGTCCCCCTTCTTCGCAGCTCACTTGGGATTGGTCTCCGTAGAGGCTGCTTTTCCGTTGGCGATAATAGTGGGTTCATTTGAAGTATTCTTCTTGGGATACTATCTGGGGGGAATTAGCGGTGGAGGGAGATTGTCCTACGGTTTGAGGATGCTTTTGATTGCTGGTGCGACAGCACTGGTAAGTTATGTTGTCGGAACAATCTTCGGGTGAGTTATTTTAATTGAGTATCGTGACCGAGTATTGTAGTGCGGTCGCATAAAGCCCCCACAGGAGGTAGGGTGTCTGGAGGTATGCGATCTTGCGGAAGTGGGGGTAGACTGCCTTCATAGCCCACACGAGGGTGACTACCACGATTGTTATGTCGACGGCTGCAAGCCAAAAATTCTTTAGGCCGAATTGTATTGGAGTGAAAGCCAGGTTTGCGATAAGATTCAACGCGAACGGCAAGGCCACCTTGTAAGGTATTCTCTTCTTCGCCGCCTGAATGAACACGAATCCGAAGCTCAAGAAAATGATCGGATACAGGATTCCCCAGGCGACGCCGAAAGCCCAGGTGGGCGGGGCGAAAAACGGCTTTTCGATGCTTTGATACCAAACGTACTGGTCCATGAAAACCTATACGCGCAAGCCTTTAAATCCTGCACCCGCAACCCTTATCATTACCGCATATTTTTTACTTTGATTGACTAATTAATTCAGATGTTTACCTCGAAATTGCATTTACGGCGGATCATCCAAATTATTTTTTTTTGTGTTGTAGTCTATCTTTCGGTCCGCCACTTGGTCTACGGTATCGAGAGGGCTGCCCCTATCGACGGGTTCTGCCCGTTCGGAGGTGTCGCGACATTCCTGACTCTCGTTTCGACCGGGGAATTCATAAGACGCGTCTACTGGGGTTCCATAATCCTTATGGCCGTGACAGTCGCAATGACCGTCACCTTCGGCCGCGCCTTCTGCGGATACATCTGCCCTCTCGGGGCTATACAAGAGTGGGCTCGCTTGCTTGGAGGGCGCATTGGGATTTCAAAAGTGTTCGAACCGCCCAAAAAATTAGATGGCAACCTTCGACTTCTCAAGTATGCAGTTCTCCTTACGATTCTCATCCTCACATACAAAACTGGAACGCTCGTCTTTCGGACCTACGACCCTTACGTCGCATTAATGCATTTTGGCCGGGAATTCCAGGAGAAAATAATTGGTTATGCACTACTCGCCCTCGTCTTGATTGTCGCACTTTTTTCAAAAAACATTTGGTGCCGCTACGTCTGCCCGCTGGGGGCATTCTACGGGATACTTAGCAAGCTCAAGCTTTTCAAAATCCTCAGAGATAAAAAAGCGTGCACTGATTGCGGTGAATGCAACCGCGCATGCCCTCATGGTATACACATACAAAACCAGGATGTGGTAAAAGACCTAGATTGCGTAAGCTGCCTTGAATGCTCAAACGCATGCCCAGTTCATTGTCTTACTCCAATGGTTTCGAACCGAAAAGTCGAAGGCGATAAGAAATTCGGATTCCTTGTTTTTGCAGTATTCATCGGTTTGGTCGCAGCCTTCATACTGGCAGGTTACTGGCAGTCAAACCAGCCCATAACTGTGACCACACCTCAAGGCGCAATTGACCCTGCCGGAATCCTCGGCAGCATGACGCTAAAGTTTCTGATCGAAGAAACAGGAATACCGCTTCAAACATTCCAGGAGGAGCTGGACCTACCCCCGAATGTCGATACCCCTCTTATGCTCCGTGAAATAGGTACAGTCTACTCGCTCAAAGGGGAAAGCGGAGGGCGGCTCGAAACCGAAGACTTTAGGATAGTAGTGTCCAAGGAATTTGGCATCCCTTATTCAGGGAAAAACGGCCAGTTATGCGCTTAAATTGTAATTTTTTAACTATCTTAAGCAATAATTTACATGTAGTATGTAACATGGTTTCTGATTATTTGAAAGCTCGCATCATGGTGCTTAGGGGACTTGGCTTCCAACAAAAGGAAATCGCTGATAAACTTAACCTATCCCAGACTCAGGTCGCCTACAACCTCAGCGAGCTTAAGGAGGACTCAGTCCGAGACGGTGAAGCCGCCACATTCCTCAAAGTATTGACTGCCGGATACGGTCCGCAACTAGCGCAACTCGCACAAAAAATCGGGGAAATCAAATAATCATTAGGAAGTTTATAACGATTATCCGTAAATATTTATCATGCAATGTAAACTCCCTGCTTCTTTATTTATCTTACTACTTCTGACTACTTTCGTTTCCGCTGATTCCCCGATTATTTGGACGATAAAAAGTTCAAGCGGCTCGACGAAATGCCCGACCCCTCATTCCCCAGTACAAACGGATTCGGGTCCTGTGAAAACCATCTTCGACGACCACGGTATGGTCACAATAGCACCTGGCATGGTTTCGGCAACTCTTGCCTGCGAGGGAACGCACGAACTCATCCTTGAAAGCCAGGCGTTTACGCACGACCCCGCGACCACAATAACTTTCAGCGCCTACCTCCCATCCTACAGCGGGTCCGAAGTCTCGCTCGGAGTTGACGGGAAAGACTTCAAACAAATCAGCGATCCAACATGGCTCGGCAAGGGCGGGGGAGACTGCATCAAGGACCTTAAGCTTAAGCCAACCTCTGATCCCTCATCGTCCGGCACCCCCCTCTTTTCAAAAATCGATTTTCCGGCGAGTGCGTGGGAAGACGGGAAAGTCCACAAGCTGGCGCTCAAGGTGGAGAAAAAAGACCCAGGCTGCCCGGCAAGCGCGATAGTCTTCGGCAACATATCGGATGCTCCCGAGTCGACAACAACCACCCCGCAAAGCCGACCCACTACGACGACAACACCGAAAGATACTGTCCAACTCTACGGGAAGGTTACCGACGGCTGGGGGAATCCCTTGAAAAACATGGTCTTGGAGTTCGAGGTGGAGAACATAAGCCTTAGTTCATCCACTGACGATGAGGGCGAATACGTTTTCGAATTCATGACTGATGTTGATCCCGGATACTACCGTCAAGCAGTCATGACGTTTGTCTTCGCCTACGAGGATAAGGACGGAAACACTTACTTCAGAATCTTATTCGATGATCTTCCAGTTACTGTACGCCAAAGCTTCTTTCTCATGAGTGAAGAGGACTTACACCAAGACTTTAACATATCTGCCGCAACAATCACCGGAGTTCCGATAGGCAACCCCGACTTCGGAGGGTTAAGGGTGAAAGATCCCACAGACGATTACGCGGCGATATACTACCACATGACTCAGGCCCTCGAATATTACAAGGATTATTTGGGCTGGAGAGTCGACTACAAGCTGCCGGTTGACGTCCGCGCGTTCGTCAACCACAAAAAACCATCCACCTATTACTCTTCGACTTATTCAACTATTGTGATCGATACAAAACACTCTGAGGTAAGTCACAGGTATCGACCGATGAACCGTGAATGGCATGAATTCGGACACCATGTGATGTACAGCACCTACCTTAAGTGGCCTAGCGCACCACAAGGCTCATACCCCGACGAAGCAAACCATGCAGGATACATTAATCCCTCGACAAGCGACAGCTTTATAGAAGGTTTTGCGGAATTCGGCTCAATGATGATTGCCGAACACTACGGCTACAAGCGACCTGACGTATACAGTTCGTTCGGCTCTTTCGAAGCCGACTATAAAGCATGGGAAAACCTAGGAACAAGTGAGGAGTTCGCGATAGCGGGCATCTTATGGGATCTAGTAGACCCTGTAAACGACGATAAAGTTGATTTAACCGACAAGCAGGTCTTCAACCTTCTCAAATCCTACCACAAGGACTTCACGTCAGTCTACAACGCACTTCAAAAACACTACCCTCAGCTTTCAAAGGAAATCGATGAGATTTTCATCTCACACGGATTCTTCGCAGACAGAAGCATTGGTAATGCAAAAAGGGACCCGGGGGAACCTTACGTGAACTATGCCAACAAAAGTTTGTATGTTGAGGGTGTCGAGTATGTCGACTATGCGATGGATGGCGTAAACAATACTCCTGGGATGGTCTATAACAGAAGCGAGAAAGTAGGTTCCGCAACCAACTACCAAAGGCCCGACCGAACTAGTGCAGGTACACTTCCCGGCCACTACGTAAAGGCTACGGGAGATGGGGTTTCCTATATTGTGGAAGTCACCTTTAAAGACAATCC
>JBDRAY010000123.1:0-3148 GCA_043823295.1 Methanobacteriota archaeon
GATGATTCACTTGAAAAAATCAGGGAATTCGGCAGGAATAATAAGCTGAAACTGAGGGTGTTTGCACGACCTCATAGAGGGCCTGCCGCCGCGAGAAACTTCGGAGGCAAGCAAGCGAAAGGTGATGTTATCGTGTTTATAGACTCCGACTGCGTTGCGGGAAAAAACTGGTTGTCTGAGATGCTAGCTCCCTTTAAGGATGGTGACGTCGTAGGAGTCCAAGGAGCTTACGAGACGTTAAACAAAGAGAACATTGTCGCCCGGTACGTGGGCTACGAGATAGCATTCCGGCAGGAAGGTATGGCTCGTCATTATTCCGTGGATTTCGTCGGGAGTTTTTCCGCAGCCTACAGGCGCAAAATTTTCCTGGATTCGGGTGGATTCGACGAAGCCTATACTGAAGCCAATGCCGAGGACACCGAATTATCCTTTCGTCTAAGAAGTATGGGATTCAAACTCGCCATAAACCCGAACGCCATCGTCGCCCACCGCCACCCCAAGACCCTCAGCTCCTACTTAAGACAGCAATTTACGAGGGGGTTCTGGCGTGTGCCGCTTTACCTGCGACACAAAAGTAAAGTTTTAGGCGACTCCTACACTGGAAGCGGCCTCACCGTCCAAGCAATACTCGCCACCTTATTCATAGTTTCAATCCTTACTCTGAAACCGCCCTTAATGCTGGGTTCGGGCCTTATCCTGGCCCTCTCGAATCTTCCCCTCGGTTTGTTCTGCCTAAAGTATGAGAAAAAATTCTTTATATTCGCACCACTTTTCGCATCCCTTCGCTCTATAGCAGGAACATTAGGTGCATTATTTGGCGTATTAAAGTTCGCAGTCTTAAATCCAATACTAAGATGAAGGTCTT
Source organism: Methanobacteriota archaeon (assembly GCA_043823295.1). Classification (GTDB taxonomy): domain Archaea; phylum Altiarchaeota; class Altiarchaeia; order IMC4; family SCGC-AAA252-I15; genus SCGC-AAA252-I15. The sequence continues at coordinate 866 of JBDRAY010000123.1, forward strand.
GATGCTTAACCCCCCGTTCGTCGACGACTTCTGCCGGAGCGCTCGTTGGGCTGCAAAGAGCAGGGGGAGGGTTCAAAGGCATCCAGACTTCCTGCTCATCGCCACCGCAGTGCTCGAGCAGGCGGGCCACGAAGTCGAGTTCATAGACGGGGCCGCTCAAAATCTGAAAAGACAAGATGTCGAAAAAATCATTAAATCCTTCAAGCCCGATTTCACCGTCTGCCATACGACAACTCCAAGCATCTACAATGATGTTGAATACGCCCGGCTTGCGAAAAAGCTTTCAGGCTGCATTACAGCTTTAGTGGGACCTCACGTAACCGCCGAGCCTGAAGACACTTTCAGAATCGCCGGTGATTCAGTCGATGCAGTAGTTCGGGGGGAATACGATTACACTCTCAGAGATATTGCAGACAGAAGGGGCATAGGGGGTGTTCAGGGAGTGTCATTTCTAGACGGCAAGCAAGTCGTAAACAACAAGGATAGGCCGCTTCTGTATGTTAACGACCTACCATTTCCAGCATGGCACCACATTAAACCGGAATGGTACCGTGACTTGGGAAAATTGTATCCATTTTTAACCCTCATCTCAGGTAGAGGGTGCCCAAACCACTGCAGTTTTTGCAGGGATACACAACTCATGTATAAGAGGAATCTCCGCTTAAGAGACCCTGAAAAAGTAGCCGACGAAATGGAATCCGACATCATGCACTTCCCCCAAACAAGGGAGATAATGATGGAAACAGACACATTCACTGCAAACAGATCCCACGTACTAGGACTATGCGACGAAATAATCCTTCGAAAACTCGCCATCACATGGAGCTGCAACGTACGCGTCGACGTCGACTTGGACATGCTCTCCCTTATGAAGTATGCGGGCTGCAGGATGCTTATGGTAGGCTTTGAGTCCGGGAACCAGAAGATACTCGACGACATGGACAAGGGGATAACTTTAGAGCAGAGTAGGGAGTTCGCAAAAAAAGCGAGGAAACTCGGGTTCACAATACACGGATGCTTTATGATAGGAAACCGCGGGGAAACGCGCGAGACCGCCAGGGAGACTATCGAGTTTGCGAAAAGCCTACCCCTGGACACAGTACAATTCTCGGGAGTGTGCGTCTATCCCGGCACCCTGATGTATGAGTGGGCCAAGGAAAACGGCTATCTCGTCCCGAAAGACTGGCGTGAATGGGTAGGGCCAGATTGCGAGCAGGTGACACTCTTATCCTACCCAGACCTCCCAAAAAAAGAGATTGACGAACTAATCGACAAAGGACTCAAAGAATTCTACCTAAGACCACAACAGATCGCGAGGATGGCCCTAACCACCAGAGGAATAGGGGATCTGAAAAGACGCTTCCATGGACTAAAATCGTTCATAAACTACTTCACATGAAAATCGCGCTTGTATCATCTCACGGCGGCCATCTGACCGAAGTGTTCGAGCTCAAGGAAGCCTTTAAAGGTCATGAAACCTTTCACATTTCTTACAGGTGCGTAAATACTGAAAATCTTGAGAGAGCATACCTACTACCTAACATGGGTGCTGGTATCATAAACTTTCTCTCAGGAACTTTAAGCATACTAAAAATTCTATTGAAAGAAAGACCGAAAGTGATCTTTTCAACGGGCGCGGAAATCGCCATACCAGCATCTTTCATAGGAAAACTATTTGGAGCTAAAATAATCTACTTGGAATGCTCCGCCCAGGTTGTGAATCCCTCAATAACCGGTAAAATCGTCTATCACATCGCAGACCTCTTCCTCGTCCAATGGAAGAGTCTTTTGAAGAAATATGGGAGTAAAGCACAGTATCATGGAGGGTTGATATGATCTTCGTGACCGTAGGCCTGCACTACCAGGGTTTTGACCGACTCATAAAAGCAGTAGATGAGCTAGCCCTAAAAATTGACGAAGAGTTTATTGCACAGATAGGCTCAACTCAATACACTCCAAAAAATATGGAATACTTCAGAGAAAAAACAATAGGAGAAGTCGACGAATACTTCAAAGACGCCAGAATCATTATCTCTCACGCAGGTATTGGCTCCATCATCACAGCACTCAAATATGAAAAACCCCTTATTGTCGTACCCCGCCTCAAAAAGTACAACGAACATACAAGCAACCACCAGCTGGAAGTCACAAAAGCATTAGAGGATGAGGGAAAGGCATCTGTTGCCTATGAAACGGACGATATCCAGAAAGTGGTGAACCAGTTGAAGAAAGGAAACCCCCAAAGAACTGGAAGAAAAAGATTAATTGAAACCCTCAAAGCAT
>JBDRAY010000124.1:0-2907 GCA_043823295.1 Methanobacteriota archaeon
CGATGATTATTTTTAAAACTGCAATTCTAGGATGCCATTTGAAAGGTATGAACCGGACGCCTTTTTTCGAAAGGTGTGGGATTGCAGCAGTTACGAAAGGGTAGAGTAGTGTTATTATCCCAAGGAATACTATAAACGGGAATCAAAGCACCGGGGAATATGCGATTTCAACGATCATTTTTATTCAACGATTAATTTACCCTTCATAGACCCGTGTCCGCTACCACAGTACACCGAGCAGTAGTATGTGAATTCACCGGTTTTGTCGGCTGTGAATTGCAGTATCTTGGTCTCTTTCGCGGGTATGTCGACTTTAATATCGTATTCATCTATTGCGAACCCGTGATTTACGTCGGCGCTGGTAAGCCGTAAAAGGAGGATGTCCCCCTTTTTAACTCGAATCTCTGCTGGAATGAATTCGAATCTCTTCGTCTCCAAGTCAATTTCATGTAAAACAGGTTTAGGTATTGAAGTAGTCGTCGGTTCTAGTAGAGTAGTCGATAAAGGTTGCTGCGTGGAAAGACTTGTCGAAGTCGAAGGTACTGTCGTATAAGGTTCACTCAGAGTTGTTGATTCTAATGGAGGATCTTCACCTCCAAGGCAACCTGAAAAGAATAAGATCCCAATCAATACAGCATATGTTATCCTCATTTTTTCTCGAATAGACCACACCAACACTGGCCTTTCTCCCTCCAAACATCCTGAACCTTGAAATTGCATGGACAGATCAACTCCAAGTCACGCTCTCGCGACCCATCTCTTAGACGGCAGGGACAGAGTTTTAACCCAAACTCTTTCTCATTAAAAAAAACTCCTTCAGCAACGCCACTAACATGTTCCATATCAGAATTTAACCTGAAGTCAGCCTTCCTGGTGAACCTTTCCCACACACCAATCAATTCATCCTCTTTCATAATCCCATCACAATTTCTGCCTCCTGACTTTCTATCTCAATGTAAGCGTTTTTAGCCCCGCACGTCGGGCAAATTTCAGGCCCAGCCACTCCAAAATGCACGTCATTACACACATGGCACCTGAAAAACTTTTTGTCAGCCACTTCCACCACCCTCAATCTTCCTCGCAATATCAGCTACGTATTTCCCTTGAAAACGCGCTGTAGCCAACTCGTTTTCACTAGGATTACGCTCACCCTTACCAGGGCCTGAAATAGTTGACGCCCCATAAGGGGATCCGCCCGCAATCTCATCAAGAATTAATTGACCTTTATAAGAGTATGGTAACCCCACAATGATCATCCCGAGGTGGAGCAATGTCGTGTGGAAGGACGTGATTGTCGTCTCCTGACCCCCATGCTGTGTCGCAGAGCAGGTAAAAACGCCCCCAACTTTCCCTACGAGGCCGTCATTAGCCCAAAGACTTCCTGTAGTGTCTAGGAACTGGCGCATTTGTCCGGCCATGTTCCCGAACCGGGTTGGAGTCCCGAAAATGATCGCGTCTGCTAAAGCAAGATCATCAACTGAAACTTCAGGTACGTGTTCGAATGCTTTTTGAGCTTTCAAGGCTCCGGATTTTTCCAAAACTTCTAGGGTGATTGTTTCGCGTACTTTTTTCAACTCGACTTCCACACCCTCAACTTCCTTTACACCGTCTACTATGGCTTCCGCCATCTGGAAGACGTGCCCGTACATCGAGTAGAATATGACTAAAACCCTCATTTTTCAAGTTTTTTAATTATTTCTCCCGTAAAAGAAGTCAAATCTTCCGGCTTTCGCGACGTAATAATATGGCCATCTACGACCACCTTCCTGTCAACCCAACTAGCGCCGGCATGTTCCAAGTCGTCGCGGATGGCGAAAAATGAGGTCACGGTTTTGTCTGAAAGGTTACAACATGATGCTAGCATCCAGCCTCCATGGCAGATTGCTGCAATAACTTTGCCCTTCCTGTCCATGTCTCGGACGAACTTCAAAGTCGCCTTGTGACGCCTCATGTGGTCTGGAGCGTATCCTCCAGGTATTACTACCGCGTCATAATCTTCTGCTGTTACATTCCGTGTCGCATAATCGCTTTTCACGGGGTAGCCGTGTTTTCCGTGGTAGACGACATCCTTGCGTGTGCCTACGATATCAACTTGAAAACCCTCCTCTTTTAGGCGGTAGTATGGGTAATTCAGTTCCAAATCTTCATAGTAGTTTTCCGCAAGGATTGCCACCCGAACCATTGTAGTTTTTATTACTTAAGGTTGTATAAAAACGAGGTCATATCGATAGGGTAACTCATTTTAGGGTTGGTTACCACTTGGAAACCACACTCATTTTTAACTATGCAACCCAAGGGTTACAATAATCTAAAATGTCAAAACCAAAACACGCAAGCAAATTCTGGGAGGAAAGTCCAAACACGCTTTCAGGAGATCGAGACGAAGTAAAATCGGATTCATCCCAGAGGAGGGTGATTGTTTTGGGATTATTGTCGGTTTTAATATTGTTTTCCCTCGGCACAATCACCATAGGCGGGGCAGCCTACCTTATGATACCACATGAAGAGAAGGTCATGGAACCTGAAGTAAACGAGTCGGTCACTTCCACATCCACTTCAACATCAACGTCAACGACCACATCATCCACAACAACGTCCACTACCACGACTTCAACAACTTCCACCACTACAACGACACTTTGCGGGGGCGAATTCGACAAACCATGCGAAGACCAATCCTGTATGGAAGGATTTACAATCGGCTCACTAAACCTTTGCCAGCCCATCGAATGCAGCCCGTCAGTTCCCAGCGGAAAAGAAGGTTGCGGAGCATTCGCACTACAATACTGCAAGTAATATTTTTACACCCCATAAAGTAATGTTTCAATAAATGTCTAGACTGCGGTAGAAAAGTGTTTACATGCCATCCAGATTACGTTGAAGAATCAACCTAAAAAAAATATTTTT
>JBDRAY010000125.1:0-4486 GCA_043823295.1 Methanobacteriota archaeon
ACCACATGCCGTGTCTTCCTAGGTTGTATGCGATAATCTGCGAGAAAAAAAAGACGGCCACGATTAGTGAAGTCTTATTTGACCTGTTTTTTATGAGGTGGTATGCTGAGACCGTGAAGAGCACGGTGAAACAAGCCAGGACGATGTAATATGAAAGTCCGTTTCTAAGCCAGTTGGGCGCTGAAAAAAAGTAGGTTTCAACATAGAATTTCATGAAAAAAAGGATGTCAGACGGTTGGATTCCTGTTTTCTCCCCGATTTGCCCTGAGAACTGGCTTATGAACGTGCCGACATCCATTAATGCGTAGATGCCCCAAGCAGAAAAAATCAAGATAGCAGGTATTGTAATGCATGCAAGAATCTTTTTCCTGTCTTTGTCTAGAAATGAAACCAAGAAAATCGCCACAAAACCGAAAACACCAATCAATTGCGTCATCACGCTAAAACCAATAAGAGAGCCCGCCAACACGTGCCTGCGGTACGAAAGATAACAGAGAAGCCCTAAAACCATGAGTGAAACCGCGATAACATCACCGCGCCCAATAATCGCCCCTCTTATGAAAACAGGGTCAACTACAAGAAGCCCCGCAACGAGAAGCGAGGCTCGCTTATTCCCTCCAGTAACCTTCAAGGAGACAAGAAACAGGGATGCGACTAATACTGTGCTGAAAAAAAGCGACAGCAGCCTCGTCTGAAGGATGCCAAAACCAAAAAGCCTGTAGACTCCGCCCAAAAGAATAAAGTGGACGGGAGGATACCAGACTGCACGCTCCCCCATTCCTTCAGCGATATAGCTCCAAACTGGTGTAGCCAGCCGCCCATTGAAGGCTAGTTCATAAGCCGTGTCTGCGAATACTGTTTCGTCAGGCCACACAGGGGGGTACTCGTATATCACTGCCAGTGAAAACAAGACAAATAATGAAAGCATCAACGCGAATATAATCAAGTATCTGCCCGCCCCTCTGAAAAACATCATCTTTAAAGTAAACTATTTATCCTTCAAATTACTTATTCAATGAAGTAAAAAAGAAGTTACAATGACTGGTAAAACAGAATACTTCCATAAAAACATAATCGCAGGTCTAATCGTTGGAATAATCCTCGGCAGCTTAATCGGCTTATACCATGCATTCCGCCACGTGAGCGCTAACGAGTATCTCGGTTACGGATTCTACAACATTGCGTTGGACAACACTGTCAAGTCGATAAACCAATACACATTCTATTTTCTCCTAATCTCGGTTTTTGTCTCAATTTCACTGGGCTTCGTCAAAATCCGGAATAATATCATCCTAACAGTATTAACTATACTCTACGTCTTTCTCGGATACAAGCTAAACAAGACTTCATGGTACCCGGATTTCCTGACGATAAAAGCGGTTGCAGTAAACACTCTAGTAACATTAAGCTGGCTCCTAATACTTGCGAAAAAACGGGGAACAGAATCATCGGAAAGACAAGTAGCCGCCACTAATAAGATGGCATGGGCAGCGATAACAATAATCATCGTGCTAAACGCGCTTCTCATCCTGAACAATCAAATCCTCGACGGAAAAATCGAGGATAAGCCTAACGTAATCCTCATCTCAATCGATGCCTTAGCCGCAAACCACGTAGGTCTGTACGGATACAAAGAAAACACAACACCCAATCTCGACGCATACGCTCAAAACGCGATAGTCTTCAAAAACCACATAACAAACGCCCCCTGGACACTACCCTCCCACGCGGCGATGCTATCATCCCAATACCCCCACGTCATAGGAGTCGAAAAAAGACGTCACAAAATACCCTACTCAACCAACATGCTCGCTGAAATATTAAAGGAGACGGGATACAAGACGAAGGGAATCATCTCTTTCGCATTCGTCGAGCCGATGTACGGGTTTGATCAAGGATTCGACAGCTACGACATCTCAAACTCTTTTTACAAGGGCGAATACCGGGACAAGTACTACAAGTCTTCGCCGGACATAACAGGAAAGGCAATATCGTTCATGGAGAAAAACAAGGACAAAAACTTTTTCTTGTTCCTTCACTACTTTGACGTTCACTACGCCTACAATCCTCCACCGCCCTATGATAAAATGTTCAATTCATCAGAAGATAATGCGGTAAACAAATACGACGAAGAGATAGCATACACTGACCACTACATATGGGAGCTTCTGAAATGGCTTGATGAATCGGGCTTGGCAGATAAAACGATGGTTATCGTGACAGCAGACCACGGTGACGCATTCAACCAACACAATCTAACCGGCCACGAAAACGTCGTATACGAAGAAGTGCTACATGTGCCACTCATAATAAAACTACCGTCTGTTGTTCAAGAAGCGGGGGTTATCCCATATCAGACTCAGATGATTGATATCGCGCCCACCATACTAGATGTTCTTGAAATACCTATCCCATCCTACTTTGAGGGCGAATCCCTCATGCCTCTGGCAAGGGGTGAATCCACGGAGGGAAGAAAATACGTGTTCAGCAGAACTGTATCACAAGATTTTTGGAGAGAAGCCGTCCGAACACCCAAATACAAGCTAATCCACATATATGAGCCATTGAACGCTTCCGAGGAAGATGGTGTTCGAGTCCACTCATATGAACTCTATGACCTTGAAGCGGATCCCGGCGAGAAAACAAATCTGGCCGACGAGTTTCCTGGTGTCGTCGAGGAGCTTAGGGTTGTTCTTGGTGAGTGGTCGGCGAGGGGAGGGGTTTTGGAGCCGGAGGTTTTGGAGTTGAGTGTTGAGGCTAAGAAGCGTTTGGAGGATTTAGGCTACTTATACGCTTAGTTCCTCGTATTTTTTCAGGGCTTTTTTGGCGCTGTTTTTCCAGTCGTAATTTTTTATAAGTTCCTTTGATTTCCCGCCCATTCTCTTTCCACTGTCGTTTGATATTCTCATAAGGGCTTTTGCTAGTTCATCTGGGTTTTCAGGGGGTACGAGTACGCCGTTTACGTTGTTTTCGACGGCTTGTGTGTTTTCTCCGGTTTCGGTGGCCACAATAGGGAGTCCGCAGGCCATGGCTTCAAGTATCACCTGGGGTAAGCCTTCATAGATTGTGGGGGTTACGAACACGTTCGACAAAGAGTAGTAAGCGAACAGTTCCCTGTCTGATACGTCCTTGGCGTGAACCACTTTATCCTGGATTTCCCGTTCCATAATCATCTTTCTTATCTTCTCTTCGTCCGAGCCTTCTCCTATTAAGACAAGTTTTGCATCCGGTATCTCTTCAATGACACTGCCGAATGCCTCAATGAGGTCGTGGACTCCCTTCATGGGGTCAAGTCTTCCGACGCAGATAAAGACGAAGTCTTCGTCTTTCAATCCAACGTCTCCACGTGAAAGTACTGGCTCCTTAACGTATTCTCCTATTAAATCAAGGTCTACTCCATCCGGGACCTCGAAAACCCTCTCAGGGGAAAGAGCGTACTTTTCAATCAACCGTCTCGTCTGAGTCGGACCCTCAGACGCCACAGCCTCAGCGTGCTTTAACAAATACGACAAAGGTGCGTCAATGGGAAGCTCCGACAATCTAGCAGACAAGCTTCCGTCCTTCCAGGGCTCTGTTCCCCTGTGGAAAGGCGACACTACAACAGGCCTTCTATTTCTCCCGAGAAGATAAGGGAATGCATTAATCTCGAAAACATGCAATACGTCGAAATCAAGTTTAGATATGAATCTCGCAGCCCGAATATTGTGCAAGTGATAACTCCTGTAGAAACCGAAAAACCTGCTTCCTCTGACTCTGGGCGGGATGAAACGATAGTTGATGCCGTCGGCAGAATCCTTTATCTGTCTGCCATCGCGCTCTGGTGGGGCGATTATTTCAACGCTTGCACCAAGTTCAACCAGGTGCTTTGCCAGCCCATGGACGTATCGACCTGTACCGCAAAACTTGTGGAACGGGAGGGCATTGCGGGCAGCTAACACTATTTTCATGACATGATTAACTCTATTCAAACCATAAATATTGTCTTTATCATATATACCTAAGTCAAGCTTATTTTAATGGGGAACTAAATGGCGTCATCTAACCTGTTTAAACACTACGCTAGAAAAGTTGTCACCTGGCTTATGTCTCTGACGGTTTTATCACCGTTAAGGTCAATCCTTGAAAGGGCATTCACTTACGCGATTTCTTGTAGGGGTGGTGTCGTCATTTACTATGATTTTCCTTGGCAGATTCCGGTTTTCAACCTGATTAAAAAAATAAAGGATGAGACGGACATGATTTTGAGTTATCCTGAGGCTTATCAGATCTTCAGGGCTGTGCAAAGGACAAGTAAAATCGAGGGAGATGTTGCAGAAGTCGGTGTCTATAAAGGGGGCTCGGCAAAGCTTATTTGTGAGGCAAGGGCAGATAAAGCCGTTCACCTTTTCGATACATTCGAGGGCATACCGAATGTATCAGAATCAGACGATAAGCATTTTGTGTCTCCCGGCGAGTATTCTGCACCTTTAAAAAAGGTTAAAAATTA
>JBDRAY010000126.1:0-7102 GCA_043823295.1 Methanobacteriota archaeon
CTCCTTTCCGCATACGGGCAACCCGTCCTGATAAAGACGAACGTTTTCATAAGAAATGTCTAATTTATCAATGGTCGTTTCGATTTCCGTCCACACCTGATCTATCATGTTTATTTTACGTTTCATGGATTTGCGGCAGATTCAAAGTATATACGCCATAAAAATCAAAAATGGTTCGAACAAACGAGTTCAAAAACCCCATAAGATTAGGGTTAATCGAGGAACTTGAAAAGGCGGCGAGAAAAGAAGACGCCGGAATATGGAAGCGAGTAGCCCAAGCCCTGGCAAAAAGCCGGAAAAACAGGGCTCAAGTAAACCTCTACAGAATCAATAAAAACACGTCAGACGGGGACGTAATAGTAGTTCCGGGGAACGTGATGGGCTCTGGAAAAATCTCACATAAAGTAGACGTATACGCCTTCAAATTCACAAACTCCGCGAGAAAAGAAATAATTTGCGCGGGAGGGAAAGCACAAACAATACCCGAACTTTTAAAGGCGAATTCCAAGGGTTCTGGAGTGAGGATTATAAGTTAAAAAAAAATGATTGTAGACGCGCAGGATTTAGTGTTGGGCCGGATGGCAAGTTTCGTGGCTAAAACCGCATTGAAAGGCGAAAACATAGTGGTAGTCAACGCCGAGAAAGCATTAGTCTCCGGTAAAAGAGACGACATCATCAGGCGTAATATGGCGAAACTCGACATTAAAAACAAGGGAAACTTCACTAAAGGACCCTACCATCAAAGAAGGCCTGACAAGTATGTTCGCTCGGCAATTAAGGGCATGCTGCCTCACCAAAAACCTCGCGGTATTGAAGCATTTAATAACATCATGGTTTACATCGGGTTTCCTAAAGAAGTGATTGAGAAGGATTTGAAGATTCAGGTTTCCAAGGAGGAGGTTGTGAAACCCCCTCATTTAAGTAAAAATCTTGACAAGTACATTACTGTCGGAGAGTTGTGCACAAGTATTGGCGGAAGGTATTAATATGGCGGAAAAATTAGTTCACGTTTCAGGAAAGAGGAAAAAATCTGTTGCAAGAATAACCATTAAAAAAGGAAAAGGATTGATTTCAATAAACAACATCCCACTAAACATTTACACTCCAAGGTATGCGAAACTTAAGATTGAGGGTTCGCTTTCAATTGCTAAAGACTTCATAGACTTGGATTCAATTTCAATCAAGATTAAATCTCAAGGCGGAGGGGTTTTCGGGCAAGCAGATGCCATAGCATCCTCTATTGCCAGGGGGCTTTGCCAGTGGAGTAAAAACGATGAACTCCACGCCGCATACCTGGCATATGATAGAACGCTTATCGCCGGAGACCACAGGCTAACCGAACCCCACAAGCCAGGGCAGTCCAGTAAAGGACCAAGGCATAAAAGACAAAAATCATACAGGTGATATTAAATGATTATTCCAATAAGGTGTTTTAGTTGCGGTAAACCGCTGGCACAGGACTGGGAGGGATACAGTGAAAGGACGCTTAAAGGTGAAAACCCGGATAAAGTAATGGATTCACTTGGATATGACAGGTATTGTTGCCGCAGGATGTTCATATCTCACACAGAGATAATCGACGAAATAATGCACTACAGGAGGTATTAAAGTTGGAATCATACACCCGCTACGAGAAGGCAAGGCTGATCGGCGCTAGAGCCCTTCAAATAAAGATGGGTGCGCCGGTTTTAATCAAAGTACCAATGGAAGTTGACCGTCCCATAGAAATTGCGAAAATCGAGTTTGAAAATGACGCAATACCCATAACAGTCGTGAGGAAATGATGGAATCAGACGATAAAGTTCAAGTGGATGAAAACGAAAAACTGTTAGTGTCATTGGATGAATACTTATCCAATGGAGTCCATGTTGGATTGAAATACAAGACAGCCGACATGAGGCCATTCATCTACAAAATCCGGCAAGACAAGCTTTGCGTATTCGACATCCAGAAAATCGATGAGAGGCTTCGAATAGCAGCAAAGTTCATCGCATCATTCAAACCCGAAGAAGTGCTCGTAGTTTCAAACCGTGTGTACGGGCGGACCCCAATAAAAAAGTTTGCCAAATACATTGGTTGCACTATAATATCCGACCGCTTCATATCAGGATCACTTACAAATCCCAGGATAAAATCTTATGTGGAACCAAAGCTTCTAATCGTAACTGATCCAAGCGCTGACAAGCAAGCCATAAAGGAAGCATCCGACACGGGAATTCCAATCCTCGCTATCTGTGACACAAACACGCGCACGAAAAATATTGACTACGTCGTACCCTCAAACAACAAGGGTAAGAACTCACTCGCCCTAGTATACTGGGTTATGACCCGAGAAATCCTGAAAAAGCGGGGAGACGAGTTTACCGGATCAATTGACGAGTTCATTTCAACCGCCGAACCACAACAATACATTCTAGATATGCAAGACATTCAGCGGCAAAAACGCAAGAAAGCCAAAAAGAAGAGTAAGAAAAAGTAAAATAAAAAAAAAATATTAGAGGGGGCTTCTAAATCTCCCCCCCGCATAAACCGCTTCCTCTCCCAATTCTTCGGAAATCCTAAGCAGTTGATTGTATTTCGCACAACGCTCGCTTCTCGCAGGCGCACCAGTCTTAATCTGCCCCGTATCCAACCCAACCGCCAAATCCGCGATAAAACTGTCTTCAGTCTCCCCGCTCCTATGGGATACTGTCACACCCCAACCCTGCTCAAAACTCATCTTCGCCGCATCAATCGATTCAGAAATAGAACCTATCTGATTCACTTTAAGAAGAAGAGCGTTTACAGCCTTCAGCTCGATTGCGGTTTTAATCCGCTCAACATTTGTTACGAGAAGGTCGTCGCCCGTAATCTGGATTTTGCCTCCAAGTTTTTCAACCATAAGACTCCACCCTTCCCAGTCGTCTTCGGCCATCCCGTCTTCAATGGAAACTATCGGGTAGGTTTCAACAAGATCAGCCCAAAAATCCACCAACTCGGCCGGAGAATACTCTTTTTCCCCGATCATGTAGACGCCACGGTCCTCATAATAGAATTCGCTGGACGCAGGATCAAGTGCTATGGCCACATCCCCCTCGTATCCCGCAACGGAAACAGCCTCCACGATAACGTCGAGACGCTCGCGCGGCTCGGAGATGGGAGGTACGAACCCGCCTTCATCACCAAGGTGTATTGCGTGAACCCCATACTTTTTCTTCAAAAGTTTCTTCAAGGTGTGGTAGCATTCCGCACCCATCCTAATACCTTCTGAAAAACTTTTCGCGCCAACCGGCATGATCATGTTCTCCTGAACGTCATTTTCAGCTCCCGCATGCCTGCCCCCGTTTATGACATTAAGCTGTGGGGTGGGGAGAGTCACTCCCTTGCGACCTGAAATCTCAGCTATATACTTGTATAAAGGCAATTCTTTGGCGGCGGCTCCCGCCTTACACACCGCCATACTCACAGACAATATGGCGTTAGCCCCAAGATTCTCCTTCTTAGAAGTCCCGTCAAGATCAAGCATGACCTTGTCAACATCCCTCTGTAGTGTGCAATCCAATCCAACAACCTTGGGGGCGATAACATCATTAACATTTGCAACAGCCTTAAGCGTTCCCTTACCCGAAAACCTTGCAATATCCCCGTCTCGAAGCTCAAGCGCCTCATGAACTCCAGTCGACGCCCCGCTCGGCACCATAGCCCTAAACAAACCTTTTTCAGTCGTTAAATCTACTTCTACTGTGGGATTCCCCCTGGAATCCAACACTTCCCTCGCCTTAATGGATTTTATCATTTCACCAGTCATTAAAATCACCTATAAAATTTTTCCAAAATCTATTCGAACACGGAGTTAAAAATAATCTTAGCAAGGGGTTTTTAAATCCAGAGTGCTGTATAATTAACCTGCCCCCTCACGAGGGTCACCTGCAGGAGAGTGCTGGCGTTAAAGCCTAATTTCCCTGTGAACTTGCGGGAGTTAGTGCGGGGGCTACAAACACCACTCAAACTTGAGGAACCCTAAATCAGCAATTCTATCGAACTCTTACTCTGCTTACCGTCAACCAACACGATCCGCTCTAACTTACCCTTCCTCTTTGCTTCCATGCGGATTCTCGCAGGATCCGTCACGCCCGCAGGAGGCACAATATCGTCCACAAAAATATTGTGTGTTACAACCAATTCACTGTAATCGGTAGACACGTCGAACAATAACTCTGAATTTACAGCCTCTAAAATAGTCTTATCAAAACTTGCACTGCAAAAAGATTCAATTTGCTTCGAACCCGGTTTAGGAAGTTTCTTCTTGGACTTCAGCTTGTTTTTCCCAGCAACCACATCCAAAAGCAAAACCGCATCTGGGATCATAGAATAGAGACCCTTAAACGCGTCAGCATCAAGCTCTCCCGAAACCTCAGCATTGTATAACGACTTCTTTTTCTTCTCCTTCAAAACACTTAGAAAATCAGGTAGAATCTGGGATAAATCCCGTTTAGCAAAAACAAACCCTTTCACCTGAACCGTCTGGCTAGCACCCGCAAGAATCACGGCAAGACCTGTTGCATACTCCCAACTACCCGTAACTTTTACGCCATTACCCAACTTCTTAACCGTAAGCATCGGCCCTTTAAACTCTCCCTTCCCATAGCGTACGAACCGCTCGTGAACCCAGTCTTCAACATTACCCTCAAAAATCTGTTTAACGTATTGCATTTTAAATCTCGTAAACAAATATTTTGCACATACAATAATAAAACAGGATGCTAGTTCAACTCCAACTATACGGCCTCATATTTCTAGTCGGCTCCCTCACAGTCTCATCCCTCTCAGACATCCGGAGGATGGCAGCTCAAAGAGACTTCGCCGAAGTCTGGGTCGCCTTCACACTACTCTTCCTCCTATACGACATCTACCACATAGACCAGTTAAATCCATTTGATGTCGTGTTGAAGTGGCTCATCATCTCCGTGTTCGTCCTTGCTTCAGCCAAGTTTCTGAAACACGTTTTCGTAATCTCCACCATGGACATCGCAGCAGTGTGCGCCGTCACATCCCTTCTCACAGCGAAATACGTCCTCCTCTACCTCTTCATAGTAATAGTCCTCAAAGAGCTTTTAACCCCGATTTTGCGTCAGTTCGGAGACGCCGGAGCATACCCCTTCCTCCCGGTCGTCCTACTCTCCACAATACTAATTTTCGCGGTCTTGTCCTATGGAGACGTCCCGCAAATAACCTGACAAAAATGATTTTGGGAAAAACCGATCATGAGGGAGAGCCAGGCATAGAAAAAGTTGGATTCGAAGGCTTTGAACTATACATCAAGCTCGACGACGACCTGGATATTCCCCCAAAAACTAAAAATATTTTCGTGATTCACCAGCCGAAGCTCGTTAAAGCCAAGGGCTTTTACCTACCATTCGATCTCGCCGACAACAGCATTGAAGGACACTTCTCCGAGAAGGCTTTGGAGCGCACAGTCCAGTATGCGCTGCGGATTGGTGCAAGCAGGGTCGTCTCTCACGGCGGCTTCATAGACCGCACTGTCTCTGATCTTTGCGAGGGTCAGGAGATCGTCGCTCGAAGGATTAATCGGATTCACCATCCCGAAGTCCTCATTCTCCTTGAAAATAATCCTTTGTGGAGCACTCAGATGTGGATTAACGAGCCCGTGCTTATCGACGTTAAGGATTTCAGGAATACGTTGCGTCAGATTGAGGTGCCTATAGGCGTGTGCGTGGACATAGAGCATCTTTATCGTGCGGCGATATTCACTTCTTTTTACCATAAATTCGACTCCGAGTTCAGAGAGCTTCGAGACGAGGAAGACTATGACGAGCTCGTCTCCTTGATTGATTGTCAGTTCACAGATTTTGTTTCGCATCCTCCGTCAAGGATCGATTCCGTGATTCACAAGTTCGTCGACGATTTTTTCCGCGAGCTTAAACCTTTCATCCGCCAGATTCACGTCTGCGGCTTCGACTACCTCAACGACCGCACCCACTTTAAGGGTCAGGTTTTGCCTGGAAGCCACCTTCCCTTAAACTACTCTGGATTATCCGGGGGTTTGGGAGTCTGTGATAGAATCGACCACAAACACTACTTGCGGTACATCAGGGGCTTGGATGTCGACGTCGTGGTCGAAGTCGACAACAGGCGGGACTACGACTATCTGAAGGAATTGAAAAAAACCTTAGAATACTTGAAGGGGGTGTTGTAATGAATGAGCAATCTATGCCCTGCAGTCTCTGCAAGGAAAAGAAAAGTGAAAACGAAATGATTACAGTTCGACTCAACAAATTCAAGACCGTCCGAATCTGCAAGAAATGCATACACAAAATAGAACCCTACATCTGAATAAAACCCACTCTCCCATCCCAAATGATTTTTAAAAAAAAAGTGGGAAAACGAAATTTTTCTGGAGGCGAAGCCGGAAGAAAAATTTGGACGAACGGAGTGAGTCGTTTAGCCGCTTGTTATCTGTCCCGAGCCGAAAGGCGAGGGTTCGAAGCCCCCTATCCTGCGGGTTTATTTTTTCTTTACTAATTTTATGAAGTCGTCTCGTTCCAGATTCAGGTCTTTTTTTATGATTTTTGTCAGTAACCCTCTGTCTATGTGTTCGCCGGAATGCTTTGGAACTACTGTTGTCCTCCCATCCTGGTGTTTAAAGAACATGTGGCTGCCCTCCTGACGTATAAGTTCGAATCCAAGTTTCTTCAAGATTTTAGCTAACTCTCGTGCTTTCAGCAGAGGGAGCTTACTCATCTAAGCACCTAATGTAATCTTCTGTATGCCCAAAAAACGGTCTTTAACTTTAATCCCCTTCTCACATTTCAAGTAAAGAGAAATAGCCTCTTTCGTCCGTTTAACAAGTTCATCAAGGGTTTTAGCTTGAGTATGACAACCAGGAAGTCCAATAACTTCTGAAATTAAATAACCATCCTCTCCTTCCTCAATAACGATGTTAAATTCCTTATCCATGTTAAATAATACTCAAGAATCATATATAAAAAAAAATGATCTAGGAGGGGCTTCGAAAATCAGCGAGCAAATGCGAGCTGATTACAGATAACTAATGTGGGTAAACGGAGTCAGCCCCCGTTGGGGCTGATTCGGACGGAGCGAC
>JBDRAY010000127.1:0-7931 GCA_043823295.1 Methanobacteriota archaeon
TCCTAAAGAGGGTAAAGAATTAAAAACATCCTCTAATCCATTTTCAACATAATGGTGAATAACCTCTTTCATTTTACCATCAAGTTCGGGCCTCCTAGCCTTCATTATTGTGAAGAAATCAGAATCTAAAGGTGCATTACCAAAATCAGCGCGTGTAGCTCCCGCCCCTAAAATAAAAGCTTTTACCATTTCTATTAATTTCCACGTAGAGGTTTGTTGGCTTATTCCACGGGGAAATATATATACTAACTGCCTATATCACATTGGGGAACTGAACTTGCCGGGTAATGCTCGGCGGGAGCAAACCGACACTGTCTGTTTACGTCAGGAAGTGGCGTGCGCTCCCTAGCGGTCGCTTATCTACTTTGTTCGTGTTAATGCATTCTGTAGGGCTTTACGCCCCACATATTCTGTTTATAGTGTGCATTTACTATAATCCCTGCTAAATCCCTTTCTTTTTTGGGGATGAAACACCTTTTTTCTTTCGGGAAAGAAAAAAGGGGTTCTTTGAGTCCCGGCGGGAGCAAACCTTTTTTCTTTCTTTTATTTTGGGGTGAAGCCCTTTTTTAAAGGGCTTAAAGAAAGTAATATTTTGTTTAATTAATCTGGCTTTTCCTTCTTGTGTGTACTGATGGCGCCGGGAACCTGAAGTTTTCAAATAGGGGTAGCATCTGGTGTTTCAGCCAGTTGAATGAGAAGTGCTCTAATCCAATATCATAGTTGTGTTTGCTGTTTAATGTCTGCAGTTCAGGGTCTTGCATAAGCTCTATCATCTGTTTTGCAGCGTACTCGTCTGCGTGTACATCTTGGCCAAGTTCGATGAAGCGGAATCCTCTAGGTTGGATCTCGCTTATGTAGGCTCCAAACTTTGCCACAGCAACATTTGGGATTCCGAAATAGACTGCCTCCATGACGGCATTGCAAAATCCTTCCTTTTTTGATGGAATTATGACTGCATCAGCCCGTTTATAAGCCGTTCCAAGGGAGAATAATTGTCCGCCAGGATAGATTTTCTTGCCCCCTGCATCTCTAATGGTGTATGCGCTTCCAAGTCCGAATTCGTCGCCGGGGGTGAATAATCCTCCCCCCTCAAGAAGCTCAACACCTGGAGTTTTCTTGGCGAGAGCCCTAATCTTCCTGATTTCCTGTTTACCCTCATCCCCTGCTTCATGAGTCAACAATACCTTAACAGTCCTATACCCATACCCCTCATTCTTAATCTCTTCATGCAATAATCCTGCAAGTGCGATCCCGCGAGGAATATCCTTTCTAGGCACAACTCGCAAGGGTATGACAACAAGGACATCCTCTCCCGTTAGTCCAAAATGGTTATAGAATCTCTCAACCTCCTCATCCCTTGGTATGGCGGGAGGCTCTCTAAAGTTCATAACATTCGGCCACAACCCAACAGCAACATTATCCCTGCCCATAAGCTCAAGCTGTTTCTTCACCCACCGCCCCTGGGACTTATTAATAACACCTATTGAAAGCCTATCAGCTCCAAAACTTATTTCTCGAAGAAGGGCTGGAAGCCTTACAGCCCCTGCTTGAGGAGTGTATTTATCCGGACGCTCCCACGCAAAATCGTGGTAGTGGCCGAGAAATGGTAGGCCGCACTCATTGGCTGCTTGAATTAATGCGAGTGAGAATGCCATGTTGACTGGAAAACAAGTGTTCTCCCCAATGACGCAATCAATATCATTCTCACGCATCTTTGCCACGATGTCTGGTTGCATTTTCGCGGCTAGACGTCTTATCCTCTTCTCATCCTTCTCGCTTATCTCACCATCCCTAAAGGCTCTGCGAGTAATGTTTGACATACCTCTCTCAGCCGATTTAAAATGTGCTGTGGGATTAGTAAACTGGTGTTCGGGTGGTATGAAGTTGGGGGCTAAAGTCTGCCCGCTGTAATAGAACGGAATGCCTCCAAGGGAATGGAGTATGAAAGCCAATTTATCTGACTCTTCCGACACTCCATCAAGGGTAGTCTCCTTGGATCTCGCATCAAGACGAAATGAGCCTACGAGAAATTTTCTGTCGTGAATCCAAGGGGCGAGTAGTTTATTGATGTCATTGTTGACAACATCGTTTGGTGCCATAAAGCGTGTAAGAAGTTTTTTCTTCTCCATTATATTATCTTACGCAACAGTACAATAAATAGGGGTTAGCGGCTCATTTTCTTTCGTAAGTACGAGGTTACGGTTTCATTGTATCTGACTATTAATCCGATTACTATTATGCTTTCTATGAAAAGTGGTGCGGGCTGGCTGTAGTAACCCCAGACTCCTAGTGCTCCACTATTAGTCCATAAATCGAGCGTGAATCTTTGTGTTGAGAGTGGATACAACCACATAACTCCCGTGTCTGTGGGAGTGTCCACGAGCATGTGTATTAGCTGGCCTAAGAATGCGTATACGGTGCCGTCAGTGCGGAAAAGAGCGTACCCGATTATGACCAAAGGAATCGCCCACACGAACGTGTGGGTTATTCCCATGTGGGGCACTCCCGGTATTATGTGGTCTAGGTTCGCGCACCATCCTGCGAACAGAAACCAGATCAAGAGTTTCTTATCCTTGATGTTTTGGATGAGTAGTGGAAAAGTTATGTGTCCGTACATCATTTTGATTCAGCCTCCTTATTGTGTTTAATGTGTAGTATATCCTCTATCTCGCATTCAAGAGTCTCAAATTCCTTCTCAAGCAAATCAACTTCCTTTAAAAATAAAATCTTTATCTTGTTCCTACAGAGGTAGATTAATCCTAAAAGCATTAGCGCGCTCGAAAGAACCACAGTCTCAAGTGTCAGTCCATGTGATAACTGGTCTCCAAACCTGTTTTCAATGTAAAGGGTTGGGATGTATCCGATAAATGAGACGATAAAAAAGTCGCGGGTCTTAAGCGGAGACACTCCCGCAGCGATCGTCGCGACATCGTTTGGAAAAATAGGCACGAGACGTCCGAAGAAGATGGCCCGAATACCCCGTTTTTCAATCGCCGCTTCAATGTGCTTGTATTCCCTGCAATCCATCCACTTCATAAACGCGTTGTGTCCTACCCTCCTTGCTATGAAAAACAAGGCCATACTCCCAATGGTCGAGCCGATTATATTGTATATCAATCCCCAAAACCAACCGAAAAGGTATCCGCCAGCAATTGAGATGAATGGTCCTGGCAGGAAAAAAATAATTGTCTGGGTTATGTGAATCAAAATCAATATAATGGGCCCCAGGCTTCCGTAACCCGCAACGTAATCTTTAATCTGACTGGTATCAGTGAAAAAAGCCCTCAGGTGCGCGGAAAGAAGTAGTGTGACAAGAAGGATTGAACAAATTACCATTAAATTGGCATGCTCTATCCTATGCTTCTTAGAAATCACACCTCCTGACTGCATAAAATAAATTAGTGGGCGATGTTAATATACGTTACTCGAATAATTTAATCCATGAAAATAATCTCAATGAACCCGCGCCACGGGAAAGTCTCAATACGCGTGGACTCGCTAGACGACCTGTGGTATCTAAGCCAAGTAGTAATTGTCGGGGATTTGGTCAAATCAAAGTCTGTGCGAAGAATAAAAGACAAGGAAGACAAGCTTAGAAGCGGAGGCGGAGAACGGAAGACTATAACCATTACCGTTAAGGTTGAGAAGAAGGAGTTCAAATCCGATGATGACTCACTGCGTTTTTCAGGTGTTATTGAAAGCGGACCAGAGGATCTCGTATCCCTTGGCTCCCACCACACCGTAAATGTTGAGAAAGAATCGGTTTTAACCGTTATCAAGGACAAGTGGTCTAAAATCGATTTGGACCGTATTAAGGACGCTGAAAAATCAACTCTTAAACCGAAGTTTCTCGTGGTTATCGTGGATGAGGGGGAGGCTACTTTCGGACTTGTTAGAGAGTCGAAGATAGAGTACAGTGATCTTAGGCGGAATGTGGGCGGTAAATACGACATTAAAGACAGGGAGTCCAGGAAGATGGAATTTTATTCCGAAGTTTCCGACATAATCCAGAATACTTCCGGTAAAGACGGGGTTTCAAACGTTATTTTAGCTGGGCCCGGTTTTGAGAAAGAGAATTTTTTCAACTTTATTTCCGAAAAAAATATTTCGAGGATTAATTTTCTGGTTGAAAACACAGGTTCCTCTGGACGAAGGGCGGTTTCCGAAGTATTGAAGCGGTCTACAGTCCACAAGCTTTTGGCCCAACTAAACTCTTCTCAAGATATCCAGTTGGTTGAGCAAGTACTTGAGAGAATCGGCAAGGATGACGGGCTTGCCGCATACGGTCTCCCCGAAGTGTTTAAGGCCACTTCGATGGGAGCGGTTGAAAAACTCTTGGTCTCGGACACCGTCTTCATGGACCAGCGGAAGGTGATAGAACCCATAATGCTCGACGTTAAAGCTAGGCGGGGGCTGGTTCACATCCTAAACCACGACTCTGAGGCGGGCCAGCAACTGGACTCGTTGGGGGGGATTGCCGCACTCTTAAGATTCAGAATCCAATAATAATCCATGCCAGCTGAAAAAATACTCCCCGAAGACCCGAAGTCGTGGGATAAGGCCACGGCTTTGGAAAAAATTGGGGCTGCTCACGAACTGGGGGTGCAATTAATCCGAGATATCAAAGACCCTGATGGAGGGCGGGGTGTCAAAGGAATCACAGGAGGAAGTGCTGTTTTTATAATATCACAAGATCCGAACGATGCTAACGCACATGAATCCATAACAGTCGTAAACGACCGGACTCAGGGCCCCAACGCCTATAAGTTCACCCACACAATCCAAGATGTAGGGGTGGCGGAAGACGGTCATAGAGTTATCACTCCCAATAGCGTAGAGTTCTTGCCCGAGCTCCCCCCGATTGCGGGAGAAGACGGATTAGGTTCGTATGACTTCAGGCTCCCGCATCTAGTCGACAGAATAAATCTCGATACAACCGAGCTTTCTGAATTCGAGGTCGCTGTTCCAGATGTGGGGAGATACCATTGGATGAGTTGCGACAACTGCTTCGAAGGCCAGTCCGTCGGAAGACTTCATCTTCCCGATAAAAAGACGACTTTTCTGGCAGTCGGAGAGAGGGTGTTGAGATACGACGCTAAAATCGTCCAAGACGAAGAGCTTGGCCCAATTAAGTCCGCGGACGTGACCGAACTATCCTAGCATCTGCTCAGGTATACCATTCAAGGCTGGCGTGGCGTTTTTTCATGTATTTTTCGCCTTTACCGAGCTCGACCATGAGGCGCGCTATGACGCCGTCGAAGAAGACCATGACAGTATCCTCAAAAAGTGTCCCGAGAGGGGTGAGGGAGGCGAACTCTCCCTTCAACGCGCTTTCAGTGTAGCTTTCCTCGATGTCCACTTTCGTCCTGCCCTTAATCTTTACGACGTGGTCTGAGAGTCTGCCGACCTTCTCCTTGGGATACGAGGTAATTGTGAGAACCCTGACGCCAATCTCTTTAGCAATCTTTACAACATGGTAAACCTGAGTAGTCCTGCCTGAACCCGATACTGCTATAAGAAGATCCCCCTTGTTTATCGCGGGCGTCGTGGTCTCGCCGACTACGTGGGCGGAAAGGCCGAGCTGCACAAGCCTCATCGCGAAAGACTTTCCCACAAGGCCGGAGCGGCCTGCTCCAACAAGGAAGACAGAATCAGCCTTCAGCATTTCATCTACCATGGAGTCCACTTCACTGTCGTCAAGCTCGTTCACGGTCTTTTGAATGTGGTCTGCGATCTCCTTCATGGCTGGTTTGACTGGCATGGTATATTATTCACTCCAACTCATTTAAATCCAATTGGAAGACGAAGCCGGTTTTACTAAAACCTAGTTTTTCATAGAATTCGTGGGCACCAGTCCGTGCAATTCTCGAAGGCAGAAAAAGCTTGTATGACTTTGCATTCTTCGCGATTTTCACACACTCCTCCATGAGACTTCGCCCTATCCCAGATTTCCGGTATTTTTCGTCCACGACAACGTGTTCAGCGTAGGCGATAGGCCTTGCTCCATGGGAGATTGACGGTATGATGTAGAGAATGCAGGTTCCGGCGACTACTCCGTCTGCTTCCGCAACCAGGAATTTTACACCCTCTCTTAAGCGCATCTCATTCAAGGATTTACTCCAATCTTCGCTTGATCCTTCGGTTTTGAAGGTGGATTCATACAGTTTCCGAATCCTTTCTAGGTCATCTAATCTCGCGGAACGGACGATTACTTTCATAGAAATAAATTATGGTAAAAAATGGTACAAATACTTGGTTTACCCATAAATTACTGACTCAGGAAATGGCCCAAAAAATTTCCCGCAGGAACTTTATGAAAGCTGGTGTTGCTGCGGCGATTCCACCAGCCTTGATTAGCCTGGCTTCCAGCGGCGAGACTCAACAGCAAAAGTATTCGACCTGGGATTCAATAATCGATGAGTCAGACTACTCCATTAGAGTCTCACGACAAGTCCTTGATATCTTTGATCGGGAGTACGACCAACACGAGGAAGACATGTATCTATTGCTTGCGAACGCCCAAACCGGCGTTATTGAGAAGGCGACGAGCATGTTCTGCTACAAGTATGGCGCTGAAAACTGCGGGGCAGAGCGGGGGCTATTCCGGTGGCTTGACGAAGTCTCCCGCCAACACGACTACTTCCTCGTCGGCTACTACCACTCCCACCCTGGACCTAAGACTGCTTCAAGGGCCGGGGACGTACTCTCAGGCGACGACACCCCCCGCCACGACGACCTCGAAAACGATGTCTTCCGCCTCATTGGAAACGGTTTCGCTGAACAAGGCATCCCCTTCGAAACCCGTGCCTTCGTACCCCTCCAACCTAGAGTCATCGGCAAAGACCATCCTTACCGCGCAAGAATGGAAGAGTTTTCTAAAAGAGGGTTGACCGCCAGGTCCCGCTACGACGATTTCGAGGATAAGCGCACCCTCCAACCCCGGATTAAGACAGTCGAATCCGAAGTAAATCCCGGTGTCGAAAACATCATAAGGGGCCATCCGCCTTTCATGCGAGTCTTTGAAAGGCCTATAAGCTACAGAGATTTCATAGAATTCCGAAACTCTGCATTATTAGTGCAAGAGGCCGACGACTTCCCCTACAAAGCCAAGTCAATCGAATGCAAACTTCAGGCCAAGCTCCGCCACGACGGCGCCATGGCAATTGAGGTAAAGGTCGAGGCGCCAGGTTGGAAGCCTCATTCATGGGAAAACTACCGGAGATTCATCATGGACTTCGACAAAGAAGGCCAGCAAGACGTCATAAACTACAGCCCAGTCAACATGCTGGACGTGCGCGGACACTTAGGAGTGCTTCTTGAAAGGGCTCCAAAACCCATGCAAGAAAGATTCAAACAGATTACAAGCTACCCGGATGAAGCAGACTACAAACTCAAGATAAACGTGCCCTCCATAATATTCCCGAGGAAAAGAGAGTAATCTCAAAAACAATTATTTAAATTGTCACGCTCTCGTTTGAATGTATTTTGCAGTGGCTTCCTCGTATTCCACTTTATTGTTTTGAGCGCTTGAAGGTATTGTCTCGTCTATTTCACTCATGAACTCATGCAAGCTGAGTCTCACTCCCTTCTCCGCGAGCATGTCCCGACCTTTAACTGATATGTCAGCTACCTCTTGTTCTGTGTTAACGGTCTTGCCGTTTAAACTGTCCAAGAGCGCCTGAAATTCCTCTATTGAGGGGTCGACGTAAGGCACATAACCTCCCTCATCGAGTTCGGCGAGGACGTGGGCGTTCGATTTATTTTCTACAGACTCAACATCTTTTCCCACACCCAAACCTGCTTTTTTCAATTCAGACTCAGCATCCTTAACCTCTCTGCTATTATTCCACACAACAAATAATCCAACAACAATCACCACCAACAAAACCGCTCCAATCCGAAGTCCCTTACCAGATTCCATTTTTCCCAAT
>JBDRAY010000128.1:0-2429 GCA_043823295.1 Methanobacteriota archaeon
CTGCTGCGGCCTGCGGAGAAACGTCGTACAATGCCTCGACGACTTCGGCATACCCCTTCTGCTGGGTCATACAGTTACGGAGATTAGGGGTGGAAGGCGGGTTGAAGGTGTGGTTTTATCCCGTGTGGACGAGCGTTTCAATCCGATTGCGGGCTCCGAGCGGGAAGTGGGATGCGACACCCTCCTTCTCTCGGTCGGACTAATTCCGGAAAACGAGCTTTCCAGGAAGGCTGGTGTAGCGTTGGATGAACTAACTGGCGGGCCGGTTGTAAATGAGCTTTTTGAGACGAGCGTTTCCGGAGTCTTCGCCTGCGGGAACGTGTTGCATGTACATGATGTCGCAGACCAGGCTTCCTTGGAGGCATATGAAGCGGGTAGGAACGCGGCCAGACGGGCCAAGACTTCAGCTCATGACGCTGAGAGGATTCCGATTTATAGTGGGGAGGGCGTGCAGTATGTACTACCCCAGAGGATTGATGCGGGAAAGGACTCTAATTTGATGTTCAGGGTTTTAAGGTTGGGGAAAAAAACAAGAGTAATCGCGTTGGATGGGAAGAGATTAATAAAAGAGAAAATCATTGATTATGTAAATCCCGCGGAAATGGAAACCTTCCAGGTATCAAGAAAGGAGCTTGAGGGTGCTAAAAGGATTGAGCTGAGTGTTGAACATGGATGAAGTAACGTGTATCGTGTGCCCGAACGGGTGTCGCATAACCCAAAAAAATCACGACAGGGAAATATCCTACATTGGGAAAGGGTGCGAGAAAGGCTTATATTACGAGAGAGAAGAAATCGCAAATCCAAAGAGGATACTTACGACGACCGTTTAGATACTGGGGGGTGTAGAGCCGCTTCTGAGCGTGAGAACAAGCGCGCCCATACCAAGACAGAAGATCTTTGAACTTATGACACAGCTATCGAAAGTCGAGGTCAATGCGCCTGTGAAGGCGGGCGACGTCATCTTTGAAAACGGGTTGGGCGAAGGAGTAGTCATCGTTTCGACGAAGAATTTGGATGTTGTGAATTAGTAGGTCTCTTTAATCGTTTCGGCTACAGACTCGATTTCCTTGGATGTTAGATTAACCGATGATGGTAGATTGATTCCTTTTTTGGAAAGCTCTTCTGCTATTTTGATTGTCTCTCCTTTGTCGTACATTGGGAGTTTGTGGGTTGGCGGGAAGAATGGTCTGGATTCGATTCCGTTTTCTTTGAGGTGGTTGATGAGTTGGTCTCGGGTTTTGCCGTATTCTTTTTCAATGAGGATGCTGTACATCCAGTATACGTTTTTCGCCCACTTTTCTTCCGGGGGTGGTGTTATTCCTGGCGCGTCTTCGAGCAATTTGTTGTATAAGACGGTGTTTTCCCTCTTCTTTTCGATGAATTCGTCCAGTTTTTCTATTTGAGCGCATCCGATGGCGGCTTGGAGGTTGGTCATGCGGTAGTTGAAACCAATAAGATCAGACCAATAGTGTTTTCCGGGGGTCGTGCCGTGATCGCGAAGTATGCGCATTCTCTCATCGAGTTCCTCATCGTCTGTAAGGCACATTCCACCTTCGCCAGTGGTAATTATCTTGTTACCGTAAAATGAGAAGCAGGATACGTCTCCGAAAGATCCGACTTTCCTGTTCTTGTATTCGGCACCGTGGGCTTCGGCAGCGTCTTCGATAACGTAGAGATCGTGGTCGTGCGCGATATCGTTTATTGCGTCCATGTCGCAGGGGTGGCCGTAGAGGTGGACCGGGATAATCGCCTTGGTATTTTCCGTGATTTTTCCCTCGATTTTGGCAGGGTCAATGCACCAGTAGCCTGGGTGACTGTCAACGAAAACTAGTTTGGCTCCAGTGTACGCTACAGCGTTTGCTGTTGAGACGAACGTCAAGCTTGGAACAATCACTTCATCGCCCCTGCCAACTCCCAATGATGTTAGGGCTAGATGAAGAGCGGTGGTCCCGTTGGAAGTTGAGACTCCATGACGACTCCCAATATACTTTGAGAATGAATCTTCGAATTCAGCCATAAACTCCCCCTTAGAGCTTATCCACCCTGAATCGAATGCTTTGAGCAGGTTTAGTCTTTCTTCTTTTCCGATGGATGGTTCTGCGACGGGTATCATCTGACTAATCACTTAAGGTGCGGGTTATGATGTTGGACTCCTCAGGATAATTTGAGGCATCCCATGGAAACCGCTCACCGTTCTGCCAGCGCTCCCAGCGGTTGATATCTTCCTTGACCATAATTTCAACCAACTTTTTGAATTTAGTCTTCGGTTTCCACCCAAGCTCTTTCTCTGCTTTAGAGTAGTCTCCTTGAAGAATCTCGACTTCCAGGGGCCTTAAATATTTTTTGTCGGTTTTAACGTAGTCCTGCCAGTCGAGTCCAGCCACGTTAAAGGCTTTCTCTGCGAATTCTTTAACTGAGTGAGTCTCGTT
>JBDRAY010000129.1:0-34514 GCA_043823295.1 Methanobacteriota archaeon
CTTTCTCTCACGACGATTTTTAATATCCCAAAGTTTATTCAAAAAGAATATGAAAAAAGATGTAAGAAAGGTTATTATTACTGCGAAAAGTTGTATGTTGATATTATTATTTCTTGGGTCAGTAAAGTAACTAAGAAGCAGGTATGCAGATAAAAGTAAAAGGGATATAATAAAAGACGTAATTGCCCACATGAATATAATTCTGATGGACGGTTTACTTGAACCAGTTTTCCCTCCTATCGAGATATAGTAACAAAAAGAATATAGTACGAATGAAACTAAACCCGATACCGCAATAATGCCATAAATAGAAGAGGGTACTAATAGTACTAATTGTACTAATTGATCTATGAATGATCTCAAGATTGTTAGTAATACCATATCTGTTTTTACCTTGTTATATGTTTTCGAGTATTTTCACGAGCGCCTGCATTTTTCCGGCGGGCATGAGGTGTACGCCGGCGACGCCTAGTTCCTTGGCCTTGTCAACGAGCTCGAGGCAGATGTTTACGCCTTCTTCTAGGGGATTGTCTGCGTTTTTTATGCGGCGGCCAGTCTCCTCGGAAATCACGACTCCGGGCATGGTGCGCAGGAACTTGACGAGCTTGTAGTCGTAGAGGGGGACGAGGCTTACGCAGACTTTCTTCCGGTCGTCTACGCCCACTGCCTTTTCATAACCCTTAAGGTAGTCTTCGACGAGTTTCGCCTCAAATACTGCTTGGGTTTGGATGAAGTCGGCGCCGGTGTTAAGCTTCCTCTTCATCTTATACATTTCAGGTTCTAGGGGTTTCACTCCCGGCGCGACCGCCCCGCCTACGAAAAAGGTGGTGGGTTTATTGAGCTTGTTTCCGGCAAGGTCGGATCCATCGTTCATCTTCTTGATAGTGGCAATAAGGGAAGTCGAGTCCAGGTCGAATACTGGTTTCGCGTGGGGATGGTCGCTCGACTTGCAGGAAGGGTGATCCCCGGCGAGCGCTAGCACGTTTTCTATGCCAAATGCGGCGGCGGAGAGGAGGTCTGCTTGAAGCGCAAGCATGTTCCGGTCCCTGCACACCATCTGGAAGACTGGTTCAAGCCCGTTCTGCTTAAGGATGATGCTTGCGCCCAGCGAGCTCATAAGGAGGATGCTTCCGGGAATGTCGACCACGTTTATGGCGTCAAGTTTCGGCCAGAGAGGCTTAAGCTCCTCGATCTCTCTTATGAAAGGCGTTAAGTCAGACCCCTTCGGCGGTGCTGCTTCCCCCGTTATAATGAATTTTTTCCCGAAGTTTTCGGAAAGCTTGCTCATCGCCCAACCTCTGGAAGCCTTGGAGTCATAAACTCGTCGAGTCTCCCTAAAGCCTTCATCTTGTCGAAAATCTGCACCCACACGCAAGGTATGTCTTCGACTTCGCACAAGCCGTCGCGGACTCCACCGCAGGGGCCGTTTAATAGGGACTTGGCACACCGGGTTATCGGGCACAAACCAATGGTCTTTTCAAGCACGCAGTTTCCGCAGGCAGAGCATACTTCCCGGAGCTCCATCTCCTCGGGGAGGGTTGCCCCAATTGACGTTGTGTCAAGTCCGGGGGTTACGTGTTTTTCAGGGTATTTTTCCGCGGCGACCTGGACTCCCGCACCGCAGGCTAGAGAAATCATAATATCAGCTTCCCCTATCTCTTTTTCGATTTCATCGAAAAACTCGGGATCGCATTGGCGGAGAATCGTGTTCCCCCTGATTTGTACGTTTTCACCCAGCATTAGCTTTAAGGCTTCGGAAAGCTCGCCCACCTGTTTTTCACCACCGACTTTCGATACAGTCGTGCACGTACCACAACCTAAAACAAGGATTTTTTTCGCATCCCCGATCGCGTCTTTAATATCTTCAAGCGACTTCCTCTCACCCGTAATCATTTTCCCTCAATTATTTCCCCCAAAACCTTATTTAAACCAAGTTCGAGCAAATTCGAGACCTCGAAAAACCGAATCCGCCCACCCATTAAAATCTCATGTAAAGTCTCGTCGAGTTCTCCAATCCGATCACACGTGACCGAGTTCCCGGTTTTATGGATGCAATCACCCTCATCACAGGATACGACGATAACACCCTTGAAACCCTGACTTAAAAGATGCAGAAACCTCTCGTTAGGCAGTCGTCCAACACAATCCACGACAACCGAGGGAATAATATTTTTGGAAAGCTCATCCTCCAGAAGATGCCTTGCCTTAGAACAGGATACTAAAACCACTCCATTATTATTTTCAGAGATGGACTCCACCACCTTTTCATCGAAATTAAGGTATACTTCATCACAAATCGTGATTGCAAGTGCAGGACACTCTGAAAAACAGAATCCGCAAGACTGACATTCATTAAGATCAATTTCCGCAACATCATCTGCCAATTTTGGAACCTGATAAGGGCAAATGCGAATACACACAAGACATGCAACGCACTTTTCACGCTCAACTATCGCGCCTGCACCGCAGTTTAAACACCTCAATGCTTCTGAAACGATATCAGAGTGGAGTGAATCCGGATCCAATCCGGAAATCCTGTTGACTCTTTTAATTCTCCCTAGGGTTTCCAGGGAAAAACTTGAAAGACCTGAAGATCGCTCAGCAGGCTCAAATTCCCTTCCTGTTAAATAACAGTCGATTGATTCCGCTGCTTTCCTGCCCAAAGCCATGGCCTCAACCACGTAAGACGGCCCGGAAACAACATCACCGCCCGCAAACACCCCCCCCAGGGTTGTTTCAAGGGTGTTGAGATTGACTTTAATGAGCCCCCCATCAAGATCTAATCCCGCAAATGAGGTTGAATCTGGCTTCTGGCTTACCGCAATAATCACGTCCGAGGCCTCGATTGTGTAATTAGAACCGGAAACGGGTTTTGGACTTTTCCTTCCAGACTCGTCGGGTTTGCCTAGCCTCATCCTAATACATTCAACTGATGAAACTTTACCATCCAATCCAATGAGCTTATACGGCGCAGACAAAAATTCGAATGTTATTCCTTCGGCTTTGGCAGCCTCAAGCTCATTGGAACTTGCAGGCATCTCATTTTCAGAGCGGCGGTATATGACTTTTACTTTACGGGCTCCGCAGCGTATGGCTGAGCGTGCAGTATCAATTGAGACGTCGCCGCCTCCCACAACAATTACTTGGTTTTTGAATTTGATTTTTTCCCCGGAATTGAATTTTCTGAGAAAGTCTGTCGCCTTATGAACTCCTTCAAGTTCTTCGCCTTCAATCCCAAGTGGTGAGGTTTGCTGGCAGCCTATTGCCAGGTATATGGCGTCAAATCCTTCCTTTAAAAGTTTGTTTAATTGATTTTTTCCTTCAATCCGTGTCTTGGTTTTTATCTCAATGCCTGTTTTTTTTATGTATTCAAGGTCTCTTTCAAGCTCTTTTTTGGGAAGCCGAAATTCGGGGATGCCCCAGTAGAGCATTCCTCCGGGATGTGTTTGTTCTTCGAATACGGTGACTTTATGACCCTTTAGAGCCAGGTAGTATGCGCATGTGAGGCCGGATGGTCCGCTTCCCACCACCGCTACTTTTTTCCCGCTTGGCTTGGCTGTTTCCGGTTTCTTGGATTGTATGTGAGTGCTTACAAAACTTTTAAGTGCCCTGATTGATACGGGTTCATCCACCCCTCCTCTTCGGCATTCGATTTCACATGGGTGAGTGCAAATCCTTCCGCATACTGAGGGTAGGGGATTGTTTTCAGTGATCTTTTCAAGTGCTTTCCTGAATTCGGAGAGTCCTATTAATCTAACGTATCCTCTGGCGTCTACATTCAAGGGACATGATAGCGTGCATAGTGGAGTGTCCCTTTTCCCTTGACTTTTATTCTTTGAATCGGTTTTATTGTTAATAGTCATCGCAATGTATTTTGATTAAGATGAAAAAAATACTGGTTTATGTCACTCCAGATAAAAAATCGAGTTTTTTCGACATTGTAGTCGCATATGACTCCCAAGTTGACGTGGTAGTGCCTTATTCTCTAATTGATGAGGATGAGGTTAGTGACATAATACATAATTGTGTGTTTACGAGGCACCCGAAAAATTTGAAGAATACTGCAGTCTTTTTTGGGGGGAGGGATCCGAAAGCTTCCAAAAAACTTTTTGATGCAGCCAGAACCGTATTGGAGGATTTGCCGGAGAATCTTTCAGTGTCCATTTGTCTTGAGCCGAAAGGCGCATCTACTACTGCAAGTGCTTGTGTTGGAAAAATCAGGGAGGCGCTTGAAGGTAAGCTTTCAGGTGCGAAATCTCTTGTCCTGGCGGGGACGGGGCCTGTAGGCCAGAGGATTGCACTACTTCTCGCAAAGGAGGGCTCTTTAGTTAGTATTTCATCGAGGAGTAAGAATCGAGCTGCCTCTGTTTGCAGCACGTTGAGTGAGGATTATGGATTCGATGTTGAGGGTATTGAGATAAACGGTGGAGACTCTCTAGCTTACGCATTAAAGGAATGTGATGTCGTCGTATCTTGTGGGAGTAAGGGTGTGGAGCTCCTTCCAAAATCTGTTTGGAGTGGGAATGGGTCCATTAAAGTTTTCGCTGATGTGAATGCCGTACCGCCTTACGGGATTGAGGGTATTGAGCCTAAGGATGATTGTGTGGAGCGGGAGGGTAGATTATTCATCGGGCCTTTGGCTATTGGCAGTCTTAAAATGAAGATTCATCGAAGAATGGTTGAAAAACTCTTTGAGAGTAATCGGCAGGTTCTTGATATTTTTGAGATTTATTCTTTGAGCGAGTGAACACTGTTTACTTGTATTTTTATAGTTGTTCGAATTAATTGATAAGAGGTGTTTTTTGGAAATAGAAAATGGAATTAATGTATATTTTTGCGGCTGCGGCGATTGCTTTCTACCTTTATTACGTTTATTTAAAAAACAAGAATAGCCCTAAATTGAGTTTTTCAGAGCTCGTTTATGATAGGAATTCCGGCCGCCTCGAGCTTACTCTTGATAATAGGGGGAATAGGACTTATTTTGTCAAGCCTTCACTTATGGTTGCAAGGCTTGCCTCCGCTTCCGAGTGGAAGGAGAAGACTGTTAACGGTAATGGTGTGGAGATGATGGATGCTAAGGCTTCTAATGGGTGTAGTGTTATTGAGGGTTATGATCTTTTAGGGTTTCATGAGGATTCAGTGGGTATTGAGCCGGGGAAGACTGAGAAGTTCGTTTATTATCTGTCTAATGGCATGGAAGTTAAGGCTTTTGACAATATTAAGGTGGATTTAAAGTATGGTTTTGATTCTTCTATGGTCGATAGGGAGATTGATGCGAATATGACTGTGAAGTTTGATCGTATTGAATTGGATGATGATGTGATAGTTGATGATATTGACAGTCAATTTACCTTCTTGCACGAAAATGAAGCCTTAGGGCTTGATCATGGCGCGCTTTTTGATGGGGGTGTTGACGTTATTTCGCGGGAATTACCGTTGGATGGTGGCATTCCAGAGCCTTTCATTGAAGTTCCCTTGGACGGGTGTCTAGCTGATGTTAGAGTTCGGAAGGAACTTAAGGAGAGTGGCTTTCCAATAGAGGCGACTTGCTTTTGCTGTGGTAAGAGTATGTGGCTTAAGTGGGTGTTTGAAAACCAGCACGTTTGTGATGATTGTAAAGACTTTCTCATGGAGAAATATGATCTGGAGGAGCCTGAAAGAGTCGAGGTTAACAATTCTCATATGGAGTTTATCCATCTTCTACGGAGAGAGGATACACTTTCTCTGAAAGAGATTTCTGCGAAATTGGGGAAAAGTAAGAATTTTGTGAACAAGAATCTAAACGAGCTTCTTGCAAATGATCGTGTTGGCAGGGTCAAGCAGGGTAGATCTTATTTTTATTTTTTGAATGAGTAAACTTCTTTCATGAGGATTCTCGTAACTTCAGGACCGACTAGGGAGTACATTGATGACGTTAGATTTATCACTAACGATAGTTCCGGGAAAATGGGTTTTGCAGTAGCGTGTGAAGCCCGTGACAGGGGTTTAGACGTCTGTGTGGTAGCGGGACCAACGTTGATTAAGCCCCCAACGGGTGTGGAATTGATTTCCGTGAAAACTTCAGATGAGATGATTGATGAGACCTTAAGGGAGCTTTCAAGCGGATATGATGCTTTTGTTTGTGCAGCTGCGATTTCTGATTTCAGGGTTGTTGGAAAGAGTTCAGGCAAGATCAAGTCGGCAGGGGAGTTGACTTTAAGGCTTGCTCCGAATAGAAAGCTTACTAGTCTTTCCAGGGAGCGTTTCCCTGATCTTTTTATCGTTGGTTTTAAGGCTGAGTATTGTGTGTCGCAGGAGGAACTTGTTGCCTCAGCCCAAGCTAAGTTGGAAAAAGATCGTTTAGACGTCATAGTTGCTAACGACATTGGGGTGCATGAATTCGGAGTTGATGAGACTGAAGTAAAGTTGATAGGAAAGGGAGGGGTTGTTGAGCCTGTCAAAGGCAGTAAATTGGATGTTGCCTGTCGTTTAATTGATTTAATCGAAGAGTTGTGTTGAGTCGGCTTTTTGTGACCTCAAGAATTTTCTAAGGGATATGGTCTTAAGTCCGAAGTACTCTTCCTTCACTTTGAGGTAAAATAGGAGTGCAACTCCTGAAAGAATATCTAGCAGGCGGATTTTATTATAGACTAGCTCTGTAATGCTTCGAAGTCCGAATAATAGTAACATTGAATAGATTGTTAAACACAATCCTATATAGAATCTGAGAAGAGCTAGTTTAGTACCTCTCTTTTGATATACGACTGGCACCATAGTCAGGCATATTATTGCTGCTCCAAGATAGATAAGGCTTTTAGTGAGAATGAGTTTTCCTGCAAAGTATATCATAAATACGATTAACGTTGCGGAGATTACATGGCGAATATTGGTGACTAGGGCAAGAAATAGTATCCTACGGGTTTGAAAGAACCGGAGTATAATCATCCGTGTAATTGAATACTGAACACTAGTCTTATACACGATGACTGCAAAAAGTATTAAGAATAACCCTAAAATCGGATAAACGTTGTTTCCCAGATTCTCGGAATAATTTTGAAACATTACGTAGGATAAAATAAGTGAGGTGAAAACCAGAAAATCAATCACACTAAATTGCATGAAAGGTAGTGATCTCTTCCTCTTCCGGGACACAATCTTTTCAGGCTCGTTTTCCTCTACTTGCTCGATAAAATCCCTTTCAAGACGCCTAAGCTTTTTCAAGGCTAATTCAGAAAGCTCGAAAATAGGATCATCCAGATCCCTGTCAAGTGGTTTAAGCCACCCTTCCTCTTTAAGGGTTTCGCACCAAGAGTCGATCACTTCCCCTGAAACCTGAAGTCTTAGTGAAGACGCAGACCTGCTAATCCGGCCAGCTTCAAGAACAAGCTCTAGGAGTTCCTCTCCCTCTGTCGGCTTTTTTTTTAGAAATTCTTCTAAAACGTCCGGGGTTGAATCTCCCATCAAACCTTTATCCCTTTTTCCCATCTCATCTAGGGTAGGAATTTGCTTTCCTTAATTTTCTGGGGTAAATACTCCTCAGCAACAAACTCCAAGGACTTCGAGGCGAGAGCCTGCTGCTCTATTCTAACGCCCTTCTCAGCCATCATAAGAAGCTCAGTACGCCACTCCTTCTTCTGAAACCACGGGTACTGCAGGAGCTCGTTAATCCTCTTCTTGTCGACGTCCTTAAGCTTCTCAGTGACTTTTGTTAAGCCGTATTCGTCTATGTCGGTCATCGTCATACCGATGAATCTAATGCTCGGTGTTCCCAAACGCTTGGATTCGTGGGCTAAAGCCATTGAACCAGCCTTCATAACCGAGTAAATGTAGTATCCCCAAGGGTCCCCGTCAGTAAACATTAAAGCGGGAATCTTTTTCTCAGAAACAAGCCTGTTCACAAGACGCCTACACCCTCTAGCAGCCTGACCCTTAGTAGACACCATGATGCAATTATTTTTAATGTGGTATTGCTCCTCCACAAGCCGGTCAAACATAGCCCCCGTTTCAATCAGAAGTATATAGTCTCCAGTAACCTTCTTGAACTTGTAGTGCTCGACGATAGACGGGATGGACAATCCACTCCTACCAAGCTTGGAACAGTCTATCGTGTCCCCTGAATCCTCAATGACGATGTTCCCGATAAGGGTTCCCTTGTCGTCTGCCTTAAGATGCAGTTCTTCCCGAAGCACTCCAAGACTAGTCTCAAGATCCACAATTAACGGATCAGACTCCGACTGGTCTTCAAAAGTGTTTTCCTTAGTATCCGCAATAGTGTGTTTAAGCTGGTAGTAAAGCTCCCTAATACTTGCGGTTTTTCCACGAGACACGAATTCCTTGCATTTTTCAGAAATAAGCACCGTCTGCATGAATTTTCTCGCATGAGCAATGTTTAGGAAGTTTCTGTTGCTCGTCTTACTCCCAAGACGAAGCAGGTTATGGGTCTTGTCAAAGCTTACGTTTGAAAAACCCCTCACAGGTATCGTCATTTTAGGGGGATTACTTCCACTAATCTGTTTTTCAAGTGTTTTCCCGAAATCCGTTATTTTTTCTATTACTTCCTTGTCACTCATTTTTCATCCTCCTCAGACACTTCCTCAACAAGTGGAGCCTCCTTCCCCCCAACTTCGGTTGAGTCATCACCTGCAGTATCATCCTCGATTTGCAGCTGCTCATCAACTTCCTCCTGCTCCACCTCATACTTGAGTTTCCTGCGAATCAGAGATTCAAGTTTACTTAAAAGTTTCTCATCGTCCGCACCAGTTAAACGGGCGACGGATGGAGCGAGCTCTGTCGCATATTTTAGTAGAGTGTTTAATCTTGCTTCGCGTTCTATGTCGCGTCTTTTCTTGGAGTGGTATCGTTGGAATTTTCGTCCGGCTTCCATGAGTGCGAACCTGATTTCTTTCAGTATTTCTTCTTCTCCTGAAACGCTTTGTTTTCCCGCTGACGTGTAGGGTACGTATGTTGAGACCATGTTTACGAAAATCGTGACTGGAGCATGTTCGAAGTCCCGGAATCCGTACCTCTTCCATTCCACGCTTTGAGTTGCCTGGGTTAGACCACATTCTCCTGGATCGAAAAGGAGGGGTGATCTGTTTGCAAAACGCATTATCTCTGAGCGTGTTTCCTCACCCACTTTTCTTCCTGCGCTTCCGCCGTATGCTACTGCAACTTCGACTTGGAATGGGACTCCGCCAGAGTATGTTGTAGGGTTTCTGGATACGACCGTCTCGAACTCGGGTTTCAGGACGTTTATCAGTGCTTTTCTAACCTGGTTTTCGCCTATGGGGGATAATCCGTCTGTGGGTGGGGCCATGAAATCGATTTTATCTATTGCAGCTACGATTTCCTCAGTCTCCTTCCAGGTTAGTTTCCGGGGATTTTTCTTCAAGTCGAATGATACGAGAGCCTGAATTTCTGCGACTTTGGCGTTGGTCATCCTGGAGAAAGAGGTTGTTAGAAAGGATCCGATGTGACGTCCTATTGACGTCTTCGCCATTTTTAAAAGATCGTCAGTGTCCATTCCCTTCGGGTGCGGT
This sequence comes from Methanobacteriota archaeon, assembly GCA_043823295.1. GTDB lineage: Archaea > Altiarchaeota > Altiarchaeia > IMC4 > SCGC-AAA252-I15 > SCGC-AAA252-I15. The sequence continues at coordinate 9,519 of JBDRAY010000129.1, forward strand.
TTCATCTCCTTGGGGGGTTCTGGGATAACCTCGCTTACCCTATCAAAAACCGTTTTTCTTCCTTCAGGGTCGATGAAGGTGATTTTCATGTGAGGGTTTGCGATGGCCGTCCTCTTTACGTATTCGAAAGGCCCCTTGTCTCCAAGGTTGAACTGCACGTTTTTCACTTCACCTTCGATTTCGGTTCCACGCCAAGCCTGCTCGAAAACCTTTTCCGCGACAATGTCAGCCTTGTTCTTCATAACGTCGAGCAAAAGCTGTACTTCATACACTTTATTGTCTCCAGTGCAAGTGCGGATTACAAGGGGTTGGCCCGTAGTCATCTGTGAGAACATGGTGACTCCTGCAACACCAATACCCTGCTGGCCGCGAAGCTGAACGTTTCTATGAAACTTTGTTCCAGCCAGCATCTTACCGAAGACATCTGCAATATGCTTGACTGGGATTCCGGGTCCGTTATCCCTTGAAACGAATTTGTAGTGATTGCTACCCAACTGTTTGAGTTCGACAAAAATCTCCGGGAGAATCCCCGCCTCCTCGCAAGCATCCAAGGAGTTCGTTATAAGCTCGTGGACTATGGTTGTAAGAGAGCGTACTTTTCCAGAGTATCCTAAGTGTGCCTTGTTTTTCCTGAAAAATTCTGTTACAGAAACCTCCTTAAACTCTTTAAACAGGTCGTCTGCATGTCTTTCCTTTACCGTGTTCGATGTTCCTGCTGCCATGTTAGATTCCTCTACATTGATTAGATATACGAGAATAAAAACGAGAGAATGAGGCCCGATTACATGGTTTTTCGATGACGTTTTGATCGCTCTAGAAACCGGTATACGTTTGAGTGTGGGCTTCCGCTTGCTAGCATGAGAATTGCCTCTCTAGCTACGGGTGTTGCATCGAGAGTGCCTATTATGCAGACTGTTTTTCCGTAAACTGACACGTAACAGTCAGTCAGATTTTCGATTTTCTCCCTGCTTTTTCCCTGGGATCCTATTATCCTCCCTTTTATGCGCGCAATGGATTTGTCGGATTCACCTACTATGTCGGCTAGATTCAATACTTCAAAGGCCATGTCTTCCTGAGTGAGCATTAAGGATTTTTCTGGTGTGAATCCGCGGCCGACAGCCTTTAGAATGTCTTTTGTGATCCACTCGTCGACCGGGTCTCCTTCGATGGACACTGACGTCTCTTCCACTGTTATTTTAGTCTTTGTCCGCTCCTCAATTTCTTTCAGGGTTTTACCCTCCCCCCCTATGAGTACGCCCACGCGTTCTTTCGGAATCTTTACGTATTGCATACCTAAGTTATTGTTAATAATCCTATTTAACTGGAAACAGAGATTATAGTAACCGATGAAGGAGGCCATGTTGTATTCGAAAGAGGGGGATAAGGTTCGCTGTATTTTATGCCCCCACAACTGCCTTATTTCCGAGGGTAAGCGCGGAATCTGCATGGTAAGGGAGAATAATTGTGGAGTTTTAAATTCTCTCGTTTAAGGTGTTGTTTCAGCCTCTCATATTGATCCAATAGAAAAGAAACCGCTCTTTCACTACAAGCCTGGTTCGAATTCATACTCTATTGCGACTGTGGGGTGTAATCTAAGATGTGAGTTTTGCCAGAACTGGGATTTAAGCCAGGGGCCGAAGACCGGGAAAGTTTCAGGTAAAAAGATAAGTCCAAAAGAGGTTGTAGAGCAAGCGTTAGAAAACGATTGCGAGAGTATTTCTTTTACTTACTCTGAGCCCACCATTTTTTTAGAGTTTGCCAAGGACGTTGGAGAGCTTGCAAGAAGTAAGGGTTTGGGGAATGTTTTCGTTTCGAATGGTTTTATGAGTAAAGAGGCTTTTGCTGAGACTGAGAGTTTCCTTGATGCCGCAAACGTCGACATTAAATCTTTTTCCGAAGGATTTTATGGAAAGTTTTGCGGTGCAAGGCTTAAGCCCGTACTCGACACTTGCAAGAGGATGGTGGAGGGGGGTGTTTGGCTCGAAGTCACCACCCTAATAATCCCTGGTCTAAACGACTCTGAAAAAGAGCTTTCCCAGATAGCCTCGTTCATATGCGATGAGCTTGGTGACGGGGTCCCATGGCACGTTTCTAGGTTCCACCCAGACTACAAGCTCACAGACATACCTCCGACTCCAATGGAGTCAATCCTTCGTGCAGTGGAGTTGGGCCGTGACGCGGGCTTGAAATTTGTTTACTCAGGGAACACACCCCACGGAGAATATGAAAACACAAACTGCCCTAAATGCGGGCTCACACTCATCGAAAGGGTCGGATACTCAATTTATAAAAAAGACATTTCAAGCGGAACCTGCCCTGAATGCTCAACAAGGATTGATGGGGTGTTTTGATGGACGAAATATTGGCGGAGGTTTTACGGCGGATAACACCCAGTCCTAAAGAGCGTGCGAGGGAGCTTGACTTCGCGAAAAAGGTTGTGGATTTTCTTGGAGGATTGGACGTTAATGCTATTTTGGTCGGATCTCTTGCGAGGGGCACTGATCTTTCCGGGGATAAGGACATTGACATATTCATTTTGTTTTCAGAGGGAACTTCGAGGGAGATGCTCGAAAAGGAGGGTTTGAGACTTGGCAAGAAAGTTTTCAATGAATTTAATGGGGAGTTTGAGATAGACTATGCCGAACACCCTTATGTGAAGGGGAGGATTGAGAATTTTGAAGTTGAGATTGTGCCCTGCTTCATGGGTTCTGCAATAAAATCGTCGGTTGATCGAACACCCTTCCACAACAGGTATGTTAAGAGAAAGATTAAATCTGATAAAAATCTTTCAGGCGAGATCAGGCTTTTAAAACAGTTTATGAAGGGTGTTGGAGTTTACGGTGCCGAGGCCAAGGTCCAGGGTTTTTCAGGGTATCTCACCGAAGTCTTAGTCATACATTATGGATCATTTAAAAAAGTGTTTGATGCTGTCTCCACGTGGAGTTTCAAGGAGATAATTGATACTGAAAACTTGTGGGATGATGAAGAGTCGCTTAAATATTTTTTCACTGACGCGAACATCATCGTCGTAGACCCCGTTGACCAGGACAGGAATGTGGCTGCCGCCGTCTCAAAGCAGACTCTCGCAAAGTTCATCGTAAAATCCAAGGAATTCCTAAAAAAACCGTCAATCGAATTTTTCTTCCCTAAGAAAGTTGAGGCGAAAAGTATGAGTGAGCTTAAGAAGAAGGTGTCTTCGAGGGGTACTAGGATTGTGGCATTCAATTTTTCCCATGAAAAGATCAATGAAAACACTCTTTACTCTCAGCTTCGGAAGACTGAGATTGCCGTGAAAAAATCGTTTCATGAGTCTGAGTTTAAGATCTTTAAGGGTGGTTTCTGGACTAACGAGATTAACTCTTCAGTATTGCTTTTTGAATTCGAGGTGTGGGAGCTTCCCCCCATCCAGCATCTTTTAGGCCCGCCTATTGATGAGGACTCCAAATACCAGGAAAATTTTTTACAGAAGCATAAGAGTCAGAAAACGTATATGAGAGATGGTAGGTGGGTTGCAGACGTTTCGAGAAAAGTTAGGGTGATTGAGGATCTTATCCCGAGTATATTGGAGAAACGCGAGGGTTTCGGGAAGAATTTGCGGGAAGTTCCTGTGAAAACACTTTTTGACGGGAAGATACTGTCGGTCAAGGACGATGGATTCAGGATTTTTCTAGACGAGTTTATTTGACATGGAAAAAGCCATGAAAGCTGGCGGAGACTTTGAAGGTCTGGTCGAGCTTTACAGACCTCAAGCTGAGTTTGCGAATTCAATCGCGACCGTCTACTGGGACCCTAAGAGGAATTGTTACTCAGACAATCGCGGACACTCCTTCGACTTTAGGCTGGATGACTCTTTTCTGAGACTTCACTTCGTCGAGGAGGATGGCGGTCTTGTAGAGCCCCGCTACGCCTGTTGTGAGTTGTGGGAGCATCAGGGAGGTACTGACTTCAGGCCGATTAAGGATGAGGCGAATGTGTCAGGCAAGATTGTCCGCGCATTCTACATTCAGAAGCCTCCAGAGCATATGGGAGAGCCGGAAAAGGTTGATGGAGTCATGACTAGACGACCCGTTCCCAAACACCGTGGAGGATGGGTTCTTCCCGCCTACGTCGCCCATTTCAAGCGACTTGGCGCTCAGGCTGTAATACAATTTCCTGCGAAAGCTGTGGCCAGACACTATGAGAAGGTAGGCTTCAAACCCACCGAGGAAGAAGGGTACGTGATATACGAATTCTAAAGTGAAAGTCAAGCGAATAACACCCCAACGGAAATTATTAGCATACCGGCAGGGTAGAGTCCTTGAGGAGAGGATTAATGAGGGTAAGGTAGTTGACATTGCTGAAAAATTAGGAGTCAGCCCAGCCACAGTCTCAAGAGACCTCGCACACATAGCTGAACATACTACTGACCAGTGGATATTGGATATCCTGGAAAACAAGGCTCAGATAAGGCAGGATCGAGCTTGGAAACTTCTAAAGGAGGGTAAATCCCAAAGGGAAATAGCAGACATATTATGTGTAAGCGGGTGGACTGTATCCAGTGACATAAGAAAGAAGGAGAGACAAGTCGAAAGAGAAAGGAGAAAATGAGATCAAGCCTTACCTTACTTTTAAATTATTATTGATAGAATGCGTAAGTGTTAACAAGTAAAATGAAAGTTCTACAAAGACCAACGGGAAAGGAAAACCCAATCACGGAAACGGATAAGATTGATGCCGCAAGGCAGGGTAGAGTGTTAGAGGGGATATTCACGGGCGAGACAATAGAGGATATCGCCAAGCAACTAAACGTGGAAAAAAGAGTCATTCGTGAAGACATAAACGTGATTAAAGAAGCGGCAGGAGAGGGCCCGCTGAAAACACAGCTTGAAGAAATACTAGCAGGGAAGAACTCTCTTAGGATGGTCGAACCCAAAGAACTATAAGCGAGCAAGAGTAAAACAACCACACTTAAATTACGCCTTGCCCATTAGCCTTCTAAAGCTCTGCGGCATGTCACTCAGTCGGAGTTTGCCGACGACAAATGAGCCACCTACGCTCACTTCGCTCGCTAGTGACTCCGCCCAAATCAAGCCTTACCCATCAAGCGTCTAAAGCTTTGTGGCATGTCGGACATTTGTTCGCGCTGTATTTCCTCGTAGAATCTGTAAAGTATTCCCACCGTCAGAAGTATTCCCGTCCCGGAACCTATAGCTCCGATCAAGTCCGCTCCAGCGGCGAGAAGGCCGACTGCGATAGAACTGATGATGGTGAGCTGCGGGATGTATTTGTCGAGTACTTTCTTGACTATGCGCCCGTCCTGACGCCACCTGGGAATCTGCATGCCAATATCTTGGATCTGTTTTGCAATCCCGTCGGAGTCGATATTGGTAGTCTGAACCCAAAACTTCCCGAACACCACGCAAAGCGCCGTGAATGCGATTAAGTAAATAATTAAGTGAAGTAGAACCTGTATGTTTAAAAGCTGGCTTACCCTCCCAGGGCTTATGATGCCGTGAAGCTCGTTCAAAGTGACCATGCTCCCAACCTGGTAAACGACGTTTTGGACGATGGTCATGTCCTGCGGGGGATTGTATATGTCGACTCCCGCAAAGCTCGCCCACATTTGGACGTTGGCTAAGAGCGCCGCGGCAAGTATTACGGGGATGTTCGAGACGTAGAAGAACCTTAATGGATAACGACCCTTGTACCCTCCAAGACCCACATGAGATAACGGGAGTTCAATCCTCATTGACTCACCGTAAACGACGACAACGAAAACGATTATTGTGGCGAGAATCGGGTAGAGTAATCCCAACTGCATTGTACCGGAAATCATCTGATCCAGAAAGTTCGGAATAATACCTGCAAAAGTTCCGGCAGGCCCGCGCAAAGGATTTATGGATTGGATTAGTATTGTCTCTGAGACTCCGGCCGCGATGAAAAGACTGATTCCACTACCAATACCCCACTTTGAGACGACCTCATCAACATACATCAAAACTATTGAACCCAAAGCAATCTGAACTACCGTGAAGGCTATTAACGCCTGACCAGCCACCATCTTGGTCGCGATAACCAAGGCAGCAGCCTCAAAAAAAGCAATTATTATGGTTAAAATCTTCTGAGTCCCTTGGAAAAGCGCCTTACCCTCCTGAGTCTTAGTGTCGATGTTGATCATCTCCGCCCCATGCAAAAGCTGTAGAATAATCGATGAAGTAACAATAGGCCCGATTCCCGTTGAGATGATTGTTCCAATCTTAGAAGCGAAAATCATCTGAAGCTGAGAGAAACCGGCAATCTTCTCGGCAAGTGTTGCGGGAGAGACTCCAACAGGATAAATCGTCCCCATAATAAAGAACAGAATCAGTGCGGCACCAGTCCATATCAACTTTTCCTTGAAAGGAATATGCCGTTTAGGTAGCGAAACCTCAGGTAGATACTTTATCGCCGGCCTCAGAAACTCCAGGTTCATCCGAATCCTCCACAGAAGGCTCCTTCACGCCCCCCTTCAAATCGACAGCATCTACGACGACTTCTGCCTTATTCTCCACCTCAACTTTCCCCCCCAAAGCCTCGATTTTCTCTAAAGCCTTCTGAGAGCATGAATCCACTTTAATGTTGTATTTCCCCGAAACCTTGCCTGACCCTAAAAGCTTGTCGAATCCAAAGGATGATAAGTCCACTTCAAGGACTCCCTTAGTCTTCTTAACCTTGCCTTCCAACTCCCAAACTTCGCACAAGCCGTCAAGGTCTCCGATGTTGAGAAAACTCACCCTTTTGATTGTGGATTTGTGTCGTGTGAATCCGCTACGGCCAAAATGGCCTGGAAGGTTTTTAGAAACCCAATTCCATTTATGCTTTTTACTGCCAGCAAGCCCTCTACCACCACGTGATCCTGCCCCACGGTGTTTCTGAGTGTTACCATAACCGCATGTTCGGGTACCCCGCATTGATTGTGTCTTCTTGTCTTTCTGGGCCATTTAAAGCATCCGTTCAATTAAATCGTTAATTTTCTCCCCGCGATAACCGAGTGCGCCCCCAACAGGGAACGACTTTTTAATGCCACCGCGCTCAAATCCCTTCTCTGGCGGCTTGAGCCTGAATATGGGTTTAAGTCCTGCTACATCAGAGATTTTTGATTTCCCTTCCAAGAGGGCTTTAGCGAAATCCTCCAGGGTTTTGTATTTACTGGCTTTATTAATGTTTTCATCGGAAAGCTTCTCATTGCCTGCAAGTCTACCGCGCTCGGAGAGTATTTTCACCAAAGTTTTTTCTGACACTTCACCCCAAGTGATATAATCGTTTATTTTCTTAATCATACCTTGGTTTACTGGAGTCTTATCTAAGAGTACACAATGGTTTTTCCGAGTTAGATTTAGCATGCGAAGTGTATCCTCTATCCCCCCTCGTACATGAACTCTGCCTCTAATCCGAACTAATGCAAGCTTGCTTTCTTTTTCAGACATTCTGTGTTTTACCTGATATGATGTTTAGGGAATCGATGTCCGACTCCTTAACTTTTACCTTGTTCGTCTCAAACAATGCATTGAATATTGCGTGTGAAAAGTTCAGGCTAGTCCTTGTGTGCCCGCTCGTACTAACCCAAGCATCTGATATTCCTGCAAGAGACAATACTTTCCGCGGTATCTCCCCGGAAACAAGACCCACTCCTCTCGGTGCAGGGCGGATTGACACTTGCACTCCACCGGATTTACCGGAAACCTTAAAGGGTACTGTGTGGGGTCTTCCGCATCCACACTCCCAGCTTCCGCAACCACGCTTAATGCTGATTATATTGATTTTCGCACGTTCAATCGCCTTTCTGATCGTCGGCCCGGCCTCTTTGCCTTTAGCTTCGCCAACGCCAACATAACCGTTTTCGTTTCCAACTGCGGTGACAACCCTAAATCTCATACGCCTACCAGAGTCTGTAACCCGCTGAACACGCCCAACGTTAAGTATTTCCTCACTTAATTCAGGGAGAAGCTTATCCACCACCTCAACCTCTTTGATAGGAGTTGGAAGCGCAAGTACTTCATCAATTGTTGATAACTCTCCGCTTTTAACTTTTACTCCCAAAGCAGTCTTAGGCTCCCAACGTAAAAGCTCTTCTTTTTTAGCTTCAAGGTCTTCTCCAACAGCCTTAATCTCTTCTTTAAGGATTTCGGGTGTTTTTTTGGTGGCAGTCTTCTGCCAGTTTTTAAGTTTATCCTCGGAAAAACTTGTCTTGGAAGCTAAGTCTTTAGCATCCGCGCCAATCAAGTCTGCAACATCGGTTATTCCAGCAGCCTTAAGTTCTGCAAGCTTCTTCTCCCCCAATCCTTGAAGGTCGCTTAACTGGAATTTTTCAGAGGTGACTTCCGCCCCCACTTCCACTGATTTAACGGTTTCCTCGACCTTCTCGGAGTCGCCTTGATTTTCAGCTGCTTCCTTACTCTTTTCTTCCTCTGTCATTTTTTCTTCATTAAAGAATCCTTAATCTTTAAAAGATCCTCATTAATCTTTTCGGATTTTTTATTGTGTGAAACAATGTGTTTTCCCGCAAGCCGGTCTTCGCTTGGGAAAACTGATTCATCGATTGGAAATTTCAATCCCCCATCGAAGGCACCCTTAACGGTCGCGTAGATTCTCCCGCCTTTGACGAGAGACATCATACCCAAATCAATTATTGAATCTGATACTCCGCTAGATTTCGCCTTAGACGCTACGAGAACTCCAACTAGATAAGATGCGCAAATATTTGATGTTGAATGCTTCCAACCAAGCTTGGAAAGCTCCTTTGAGTGGGCACTAGCAAGTATTTTATCCCCATCTTCAAAGTATTTGACGAGTTGCGCTGAAATATGTTTTTCTGTTTTTCTGATTACAAGCCTTGGCGTTTGGGATTTAAGAAGGTTGAATCTTCGCTTATAGTCTGTTTTACCGCTCCTTCGCCTTCTGTATTCCACAACATATTTTGGTCCAGACGCCATTTTTAAGTCTTCATCCTCTCTATTTGTTCCCGCAAGTGCCTTCTAGAATGGAATAAATTCCCTTTAGCCTGACGATAAATTTTTCTGTATCCAGAAGCTAATATCTTGCCCTCAGATTTGAGTTTTCTGATTTCGTCTCGGATAGCCCTGATTTTACTAATCCAAAGCCTCTTTTTCGGCTCCCTGGCTTTGTGAGTTCCCTTCCGCTTACCATAGCCTTTGTGACGGCCCTTCCTCTTTTGCAGTAGCCTCACCCTAATCCTTGATTTAGAGGGGGCATTCTCAATTTTCTTCTTGATTAACCCCTTGTGGATGAGAATTCTTACGTCCTCCCTAGTCAATGCTTCGGAAACCAGGTCTGAATTCTCTTGCGGTATCTGGACTTTACTCACTCCCACCCCAAGTATGTCAGCTGCAAGACGCCTCTGATTCTTAAGATTCATGTTTCACCTTTCCGGGGATTCAACACAACGATTTTTTGCTTGTTAGCCTCCTCAATTATCAAATTCCTCTTCCGCCTGCCAACTTGAGCCGCAATCAACGCTGCTTCAGCGGGGGGCTTAATGTTGGAAAGCTCGGAAACATTATGGATTCTAACAGGCCTTAAACCGGAAGGGTGTAATCCAATTTCTGTTTTTGACGACCCGTAACCGATTGAGGGTACAGCCCCCTTACCGCGTTTCCGCAAATGTTGCTTGCTGTCAATCCCTCGCGGCCGCCTCCAAACGTCTTTTAATTTCTTGACTTTAGGAAGCTCTTGTCTTTTATACACGGGCGTTTTTTTGACTTTTCCAGAGGGAGTTTCTGGTGTAAACTTGATTTTCTCGATTTTCTTTGGTTTTTTCTTTTTGACTTTCTTTTTCTCGGAAGCAGGCTTCTCCTCGGGTTTGGCCTCGGCCGGCCCTTCGAGAGTTGCAGTTTGAACTTCACTCTTTTCCGCGGATTTCAATGGTTTTTCCTTGAGTGCAGCTTCTTTTTCCTTCGCAGTATGTTCTGGTTTTTTCTTGACAGACTCCTTTGGTTTGGTTGCGGCTTTAGGTTTGGTTGCGGCCTTCAGTTTGGTTGCGGCCTTCAGTTTGGTTTTCTCTGTCTTATTTACTGGCTTAACCTCTTTTTTAACGGTTTTCTCCTTGAAAGTGGTTTTTGGTTTTCCAACCTTCTTCTCTTTCACCGTCTCCTTTTGTTCAGCCATCTTATCTTACTGGTTTACCATCTTTCGAAGTAATGTAGATACCGTCTTGAAAAACCCTTGGATCAAGGTTTTTGATTTTCGTGACCTGCTCGATGTTTGCCGCAGTCTGGGAGACAGCATCCTTACTTAATCCGGAAACCTTCACATCCGCTCCATTGACTTCAACAGTCACTCCGTCATGTATATCAGAGATTCTAGGGTTTTTCTCGCCCAGGAAGTTGTCTATTAAGACATGGTTTCCATCTATTTTCACAGTCATGGGAAAGTGGGAGTACACGATTTTCATGTCGTATGTTACTCCCTCAGTTACGCCGTGAATCATATTGATGACGTGAGCCCGCAATGTCCCAAGACATGCGGTTTCCTTTTTTCTGTTAGAATTGGTTTTTATTAGAAGAGCGTTATCTTTTTTAGTGAAAGTAATCTGCTGGTTTTTAAATTCCCTTGCCAAGCTTCCTTTTTCACCTGTAACGGTTATTTTTCTTCCATCTACTTCGAGTTGGATATTTTTAGGTAGTTCCACCTCAACCTGTGAAGAATCTTTTTTTGAAGCCATAATAAGTTAATAGATGTATGCTAGAAGCCGGCCCCCTTCCCCTGCATCCTTTACTTGAATGTGGCTTTTCAATCCCTTAGAGGTTGAAACCACTAGGATACCGAAGTCTCTCGAAGGGAGGAAACGCTTCTCCCACTTCTGGAGCCCATCGTGTTTAGATGCGAAACGGGGTTTAATCATTCCACAGTCGTTTATCTTGCCGATGAGTTTCACGCGAATCTCACCGCCAACAGAGTTTTCTGAAACCTCGAACTCGCCGATATACCCTTCTTTTTGAAACACGTGGAGAATATCCACTAAAAGCTTGGAAGTAGGGGCAAGCTTGCATTCCTTCTTGCCTGAATGCTCGTAGTTTTTGAGCGTGGATATTGCGTCGTTTAGTATGTCGTGTCTCATTTTTATCTGTGTGGTTTCTCCTTCCGGCCTTTGACTAGCTCTTTTAGTGAAACGTCATTTACTTTGATTACTTTGTATCGTACTCCGGGGATGTCTCCCATGGATCGGCCTTTGCGTCCGCCGATTCCTTCGATTAGTACGTCATCGTGTTCTTCAATGAATGTGATGGCCTTGTTTCCCGGGCAGAATGCCGTGACTTGCCTGCCGTTTTTAATGAGTTGCACTCGGACGGCTTTTCTGATGGCTGAGTTAGGTTGTTTCGCCTCGATTCCGACTTTTTCAAGGACAATGCCCCTTGCTTGAGGAGACCCTTCCAATGGATCGTGTTTTTGCTTGGAATCTAACATTCGAATGCAGTAGTCTGCCTTCTGCCATCTGAATCTTCTCCGATCGTCTCCGAGTTTTTTTCCTGCAAATTCTCCTTTACCCATTTTTCAAAAACACGTGAACTAAATAATAGGTGTTTCTAGTATATAAAAGCGGTCGACACAAGACTTTTTACGCCTTTACTGCTTACACAACTTGTACTGTTATGTCGTCTATCTTATGGTGTCTTAGGGCTAATTGCCTTGCGATTTTTATCCTGCTTCCCTCAGAACCTATGATTTTTCTGCGATCTCGTTTATTTATTTCTATGATGACATTCCGCTCTTCCTTTGTCTCATTAAATTGGATTTTATTGATTTTCACGGGCTCGAAAAGCTTTTTTATGAATTCCTTCGGGTTTTCATCGGATTCGATAACCCATATGATTTTTCCTATTGTTTTGCGTACTTTCTCGATATTTGATCCCTTTTTCCCGATGGCACGACCCATGTCGCCTTTTTTAATGAGAAATCCAACTGTATTCTCTAATTGAAGACAATCCACTACAGTTGCCCCTGTCATTGATTCAAACAGGGTTATAAACTTTATTTCATCAGACCCCAACCGGATTTTAGACCCCATCAAAACCACTATTTTTTTCCGAGAACTCCGAAAGCTGAGATAGAATAGGGTTTACCACACATTGAACCCACATCCATACTGGTTTTTCTGATTATGTGGCAGGATATGTTTGAAAGACTTGCATAATATATCAGCTTGTTTACCAAGCTTTTTTCGGCCTTAGAGCTTACTGCCACGAATTTCAGTTCTTTTGTTTGAAGTGCTTTTACTGTGTTGGCTGAGCCTATTACTATTGTTTTTGCTTTTACGGCGTCTGCGATTTCTTTTTGTATGCCAGTCATTTTTTACTTCTTGAAGTGGGTTTTCCAATGCCATCTTTTCTTACAGTAAGCTTTACGGTGCCTGTTCCAAGGTGTATTGGTTGTCCTACGATAATGTTTTCCGCAACTCCTTGGAGTCGGTCTATTTCGCCTCTGAGTGCTGCGTTTAGTATGTGTTTTTCGGTTTCCTCGAATGCTGCGCGTGCGAGCACTGACCCTTTGTGTCCGGAGATTCCTTGGCGTCCTACCGCCTGTACTTCCCCGGTTACTGTCATCCGGTCTGCTACCAGCATTATGTGTCTTAAGTCGACTTGTAGGTTTTGGTCGTCTAATACTTTTGTTGCCTCGATTATTATTGCGTTTCTCGCGGCTTCGATGCCGAGTGCCTCGTGTATTTGGGTTATGTCGTTTGTCGTGGTTTTTTGAGTGTTGACTCCTTCGATGTCGAATACTCCTTTAAGGTTTGATCCTTCAACGTAGATTAAGTATTCATTATCGTGTTTTCTAACGAACGCCCTTTTTATGCCCTTTACTCCTGAAACCCGTTTTTTGTCTAGTTTCGACCTTAGTTTTTGCAGGTCTGCTAGGGTTTCCCCCTGGATTCTAAAGACGTTTCGGGAAGGTTTGACTTCAGTGATTTTCTCGATTATCTCTTTTGCATCCGGATCGTCCGTCTTGATTATGAGCTCCTTGTTGGCTATGTCAATCTCTGTCTTACAGACTTCTCTAAGGAATCTTTCGCGGAGTATTTTTCCGACTGTGTCTGCGGTTTTTTTCGTTTTGTTGAATTTGTCGGTCAGGTAAACAGTCATGATCTGGTTTTTCGGGGCTTTTTTCGCATCGATTATCTCTATGAGCCTGGGTAGTCCTAAAGGTACAGACAACTCTACCACTCCCGCGTAGTGGAATGTTCTAAGAGTCATTTGAGTTCCCGGCTCGCCAATCGATTGTGCTGCGACAGTTCCAACCGCTTCACCGTCACAAACCCTCGATTTCTTGTAGGCTTTAAGAACCTTCTCCTGGTCTTTCTTGCTGAAACCTTCCAACTTCTTGATTAGCCCGTCGGGTAATTCCATTTCACTCATTTTGAAGCTTCGACCTCTGCCAGTGCATCCTCAAACCATCCCTTAGTCATGGGATTGATACAATCTTCTCCGTATAAAAACTGTACTATTAGTCCGTCGTCTCCTCGGACTGTTCCGTCAGGTTGAACTGACAAGTCTTGAAGTGCATTGATAAGTCTTCTTTGCATGTATCCGGATCGTCCTGTCCTGATTGCAGTGTCTACTAGACCTTCCCGGCCTCCCATGGAGTGGAAAAAGTATTCTGTAGGCCGCAGCCCCCTTTTGAAGTTGGATCTTACGAAACCTGCTGCTTCGGCGGAAACGTCACCTCGCTCGAAATGCGATAGAGTTCTCTCGTGGTATCCCCGTTTAATCCTTCTTCCCCGGACTGCTTGTTGTCCGACTGCTCCAGACATTTGGGTTACATTCAACATGCTTCCCCGAGCTCCTGTCAAGGCCATGATAATTGCATTGTTTAATCCTATGTGGCTGCCTGCGATTCTCCCTGCTTCAGATCTCGCCTTTCCCAGTTCCACCATAATGTATTCTTCAAGGGATTCTGTGGGTGATTTTCCGGGGATGGTTTTAAGATCTCCCCTCTTGTATTCCTCTATGAGCTCGTTTACGTTTGTTTCCACTGAAGTCATAAGCTTTTTAAGTTCCTTCTTTCCCTTGTCTTCGAGGTCTGATTCGTCGATTCCAACGCTGAAACCGAACTTCATTACTGCCTTTATCCCAATCTGTGTTGAATCGTCTATGAATTTTTCAGCTCTTTTCGGCCCGTAGTAGAGGAATATATTTAGTAAAAGGTCTCCTTCAGTTCCTGCAGAGTCGATAATTCCTTTAATCATCTTTCCGTTTTTTATCTCGACATTATTGTCAGGGATCTTTCCTTTATAGCTCAAAGTCAAGTCTTCGGGAAGTATCAGACTGAAAATTTCCATGCCAGTGAAAGTCTTCTTGTTGGGTGGAAGCTCTATGATATTTGCGGTAAGCTGGAGTGCTTCGCCCCGAGTGAAACCTTTCTTGTCTCTTGTAAGAAGATACAGACCCGTAACGTGGTCGTGGCGTCCGCCGATTATTGGCTTTCCATGTCGTGGAGATACAATGCTTTCGGAAACGCTCATTAATATGTCGGCCTCAGCCACAGCCTCCTCTGATTGGGGTACGTGAAGGTTCATCTCGTCCCCGTCAAAGTCTGCGTTGTATGGAGCGCATACGGCAGTGTTTATCCTGAATGTGTTGTAGGGTAGTACTCTTACTTTATGGGCCATCATGGAAAGCCGGTGTAGTGAAGGCTGCCTGTTGAAGAGGACTATGTCCCCGTTTATGAGATGCCTTTCCACGACGTCGCCGATTTTTAGAGTCTTTGCAATCTCCTCTTTCGTGTCCTCAAGGATTCTTTTACGCCTTCCCTCGGAAAACATGTTGTGGGCTCCAGGGTGTATTGAAGGCCCGTTTCTCACCATGCCCTTGAGCCGGTCGATGTTTCGCTCGCTCACCTCATCCGGGACGGTAAGCTCGAGTGCTACTGGGTAAGGTACTCCAACTTCCCCAATGCTTAAGTTGGGGTCAGGCCCTATGACAGTTCTTGCTGAAAAGTTAACTCTTTTTCCTGAAAGATTGTTTCTGAATCGGCCTTCCTTGCTTTTTAGCCGTTGTGCTATGGTTTTCAAAGGCCTTCCTGACCTGTGTCGGGCTGGGGGGATTCCGGTTATACCGTTGTCAAAGTATGTTGCGACGTGATACTGCAACAGATCCCAGAGATCCTCTATAATAAGTTGTGGGGCCCCAGAGTTTATGTTCTCCTCAAGCCTTTGATTGATTCGGAGTATGTCCACGAGCTTGTGGGTTAAGTCGTCTTCACTTCTATCAGATGATTCGAGAGTTATGGACGGACGTGTTGTAATTGGAAGAACGGGTATGACTGGGAGAACCATCCATTCAGGCCTGATCTTTATCCCAAAGTACGCTAGATCATCCTCGGTAATTCTTTCAAACCTCTCTTTAACGTCAGTTACTAGAAGGTTGTTTTCATCCTCATAGTAGGAGTACGGCCTTACAAACTTTATCTTGACTTGCTTGTTCTCGCAGTGAGGGCACTTGCTCTGGTTGTTGGTAAGCTTTATGGACTTATCCCATAAAGTATCGATGTCGTAATCGGTAAGCTTTCTATTTTTGAATGGGGTTAAGTCGTCTTCTGGTACAAGGATTCTTGAGCATGACCTGCAGGTTGCCCGGAGGAGATTGTACACTTCTCTTGCGTATCCGACGTGGATTACGGGTCGGGTTAGCTGGATGTGGCCGAAGTGTCCCTGGCACTCTCCAAGTCTTCCGCCGCAAGTCTTGCACCGGATTCCAGGATCAATAACGCCTAACCTGGGATCCATCAATCCCCCTTCAACAGGATATCCGTCGTCGTCGTAGGTTCTTGGCGTGTAAATCCTTGCACTTGAAAACTTTTGAATCATTCGTGAAGAGAATAATCCGAACTCCATAGCCACGATTTTTTTCCGGACGATCATACTCTATCACCTAAATGAAGTTTCGGGTAAATACACATTCCCTCAAGCTCATTCAACAACAACTTGAAGGCGTAAGCCATCTCCACATTGTGGATTTGAACGTCACCGCATAAACTACAGTAAGTACGCTTGCTCTCATAGTCTCGAGTCGCGATTAAACCGCATTTACCGCAAACGGGTATTATGATTTTGTCCGACTCGTCGAGGAGCCGGTCTTTAAGCATCATGGCTGCTCCGTGGGCGATGAGGCAGTCTCTCTCCATTTCTCCGAATCGGAGTCCCCCTTCCCGGGCCCGGCCTTCCGTTGGCTGGCGGGTTAGCATTTGGACTGGTCCACGTGATCTTGCGTGCATTTTGTTTGCCACCATGTGGTGGAGTTTCTGGTAGTAGATTACTCCCATGAATACTTCACAGGGTATTTGATCTCCTGTAATGCCGTGGTACATTGTTTCTTTCCCGGTGTTTCTTAGACCCTGCTTTTCAAGTCCTTTCCGGATTGAGTCTTCGGTCGCTCCCTCAAAGATTGTTCCGTTCATTTCCTTGCCGATGATGCATCCGAGTTTTCCCGCGATCATCTCTAGGACGTGGCCGACTGTCATCCTGGAGGGTATTGCGTGAGGGTTGATGATGAGATCTGGTACTATGCCGTCTTTTGTGTGCGGCATGTCTTCGTGGGGAACCAGCATCCCTACGACACCTTTCTGCCCGTGCCTTGATGCGAACTTGTCCCCGAGTTCAGGGTATCGCTGGCTTCTAACCCGAACTTTAGCAATCTTGTTTTTCTCGACTGTTTCAGAGAGGATTACTAAGTCTACTGTTCCCGACTCCATGTGCCGGACGGTAGTGGAAGTGTCCCTCCGCCTCTCTTTTACGATTCCGTAAGGCCCGATTTCCTCCAGAAATCTTGGAGGTGAAGTCTTCCCAATCAAAACCTCGTCCGTGTCAACGTCGGTTTCAGGAAAGATTATCCCGTCAACATCCAGCTTTTCATATGAATCTAAAGATTGCACTCCCTCAACGTCTTCCGCGGGAATTTCGAATGAGTCGTGCTGTCCTGAAGGATAACCCCGCTCTTCCGCACTGTAAGTCCGAAAGAATGTTGAACGCCCCAAACCCCTTTCCACCGAACTTTTGTTGAGTACTAGTGCGTCTTCCATGTTGTATCCTTCGTAGCACATTACCGCGACTACGAAGTTTTGTCCCGCAGGTCTTCTGTGGAAGTTTAGGGAGTCTGTGACATCAGTTTTTACTATTGGTTTTTGAGGGTAGTGGAGCAAGTTTGCGCGTGAATCTAGTCGTGCGAAATAGTTAGAGGCGTAGAATCCTAGAGCTTGCTTGGCCATTGCGGCAGCCATAGTAACTCTCGGAGAGGAGTTGTGTTCTGGAAAGGGTGCGAATCCCGCTGATACTCCGAGCATAAGGGAAGGTGTTACTTCCACGTGAGTGTGCTTGTTTGTTATTTTATCCTGGTATAATGCTATGTATGCGTTTTCCTCTTCCTCGGCGTCAATGTATTCGATGATTCCTTCCCTTATCAAGTCGTCCCAAGTGATTTTTTTGGCTTTAATATCCTTGATGTGCTTGTCAGAAAGGAGTGCTTTACCGTTTTTTACGACGACAAGAGGCCTTAAAACCCTGCCCTTGTCAGTATAAATCTGGACTTCATTGTTCTCATCCCTAAAGCTTATGGAAGTCTGGTATTGGATTTCCCCCTTCCTTCGAAGTTCACGGAACTTTGCAACCAATTGCTCAGGCTTCGGGTGCTCGCCAACAAGTCTCCCGTTCAAGTATACGTCAGACATCTTATTTCACCCCGAAGTTTACAAACTGCTTCTCAACCACACCTTCATCACCCTCAGTCGTTACTAAAGCGCCGATAGAGAGGTTTTTCACTAGCCCGCAGTTTTGACCTTCAGGGGTCTCGTTCGGACAGAGCCTACCCCACTGTGTTGCATGCAGGTCTCGGGCTTCGAAGTGCGGGTGGCTTCTAGACAGAAGGGATGAGACCCTCCGCCTGTGGGCTATTGCCGATAGATAATTAGTTCTATCAAGAACCTGGCTTACTCCAGAGCGTCCTCCAGTCCAGTTTCCTGTTGCGAGCGCGTAGCATATGCTTTCCGTGAGATTGTTGCTTCGAACGGCAGTTCGAATGTTAACGGTCCTGTGTCTCGCATTCTGTTTTTCAAGCTGGTATTTAATGTCTCTGGCAATCTTGTTGAACGAGACCCTGAAAAGCTCCTGCATCAAGTCCCCAGCGAGCCTCAGCCTCTTGTTCGAGTAATGGTCTTTATCGTCTTCCTCCCGCCTTCCAAAATCAAGCTCCAAAACCTTCTTCGCCATGATACCGAGGTATCTCGCCTTGTTCCTCCGCTCTTTCTCCGAGTTTCCGATGTGGGGGAGCAAAAAGTTGTTTACGACCTGGTTTGCACGAGTTGCCTGGTACTGTTTTGCGTGTCCGGCTCCCGCGCGCTTGCCCAAGTAGTCGAAAGCCTCCTCCCCGGAAAGTTTCTTTAGCTCGATGTTTAGGGAGACTTCAAGCTTCATTTCATCGTCGAACATGTCTAGTATCTCGTTGTCGGATAATCCCAGAGCCTTCATAAGGATTGGAAGAGATATTCTGTTGGGTATTCCCGGAAAGGTGACGAAGAGCGTCCCGCCACCCGCAGTCTCTCGTTTTTCGACTGTCACTCGCGAGCGGAATCCTTGTCTTACAGAGAATACTTTAGCGATTACAACGTCTTTTCCGGCGATCGTCTCTTGTGAAGTTACAATCCGGTTTGGCGCCAGATCCTCTACGATTATGAGGGATCTCTCTGTCCCGTTGATTATGAAGTAGCCGCCGCGGTCTTCTATGTCTTCGTATACTCTAATGAGTTCTTCATTTGATTTGTCTGATATAAGGCAGGCACTGGATTTCAGCATTACTGGTAGATGCCCTATTTCTACTGGAACGGGTTTTCCGTTTTCAATGAATTCCAGTATTATGGGTGCAGAGTATGTTAGGTTTCGAATCCTGCATTCAGCTGGCATTCTGGGTTCCGGGCCTTGGCCGGATTCGTTTACGCACGGAGTCTCAATCTTGATTTTTCCCATCTCGAGATTATAGTCTGGTATGTCTATCTCAATGGGTCCTTTCTCGTCTATGACTTCCTGCAATCCCGACTTTATCAGCCAGTTGAATGACTCAATCTGGAAGTCTGTTAAATCCTCCCGGCTTACGAAGTCATTTATTGATAACACGTGTTCACCTTTCCACAACAACCCTATAGTAGTATGATTCACCAATAAATGGCGTTGTACGAGTGATTTTGATGATTTCTCCCCCCCCAACTTCAAGCGTGGAAAGAGCGGGATCTGTAATTTTTATTTTTGGTAATTCGTCTCTTGTCACCGAATATTTTAAAAGAATTTTCTCAGCCTCTTCAGGAGGCATTACCTCGTGCTTTGGGACTAATATATTGTCGATCAATTTCGCTTGGTATAGAAACAGAAAAGGTGTCTTTATTATTAAACAGTCTCTATATAAAAACGTAGCGGTTTTTCCTGGCATTTTTTATTTCGTATTCAAATTAAAGTGTTTTGTAAGATGAAAGTAGAATTCACTAAAATGCACGGCACTGGCAACGACTTCGTCCTAGTCGATGAATGGGATGGAGAAGTCATTAGTGAGAAGGCCAAACCAAACTTTGTCGAACGAATATCAGAGCGGCATACTGGTGTCGGCTCTGACGGAGTCATTTTCATTCAAAAGTCGGAGGGTTTTGACGCAAAGTTCGTATTCTATAATCCTGATGGTAGTGTCGCCGAGATGTGTGGAAACGGGATCAGATGCTTTGCGAAATACATTTACGAGAAAGGCCACGTCGAAAAGACCGAGATGAGTGTTGAAACTTCGGCTGGAGTGAAATACCTGAAACTTACTTTATTCAACGATACTGTTGAGCAGGTTAGGGTTGATATGGGTGCTCCTCAGATCAAGCGAGGTGAAGCCCAGGTTGCGGGTGATCCGGAGGATACTTTCATAGACCAGGAGGTTATTGTTGGGGATACTCCATATCGTTTGACTGCTGTCGGCATGGGCAATCCTCACGCAATATTGTTTTTAGATGAGCTTGACTTTATCGAAGTTGTGAGTCTTGGGGGGAAGATTAGGAATTTGAAGAGACTGTTTCCAAATGGCGTGAACGTCCAGTTCACCTCCCACAAAGAGAATAATGAATTCAACATCAGAACTTTCGAGCGGGGTGTGGAAGACGAGACTCTCGCATGCGGTACTGGGATTTGCGCGGCCGCCGTGGCAGCAGTGTTGAATAAGAAGGCAGATCCGAGGAAGGCTGTTAAATTCAATGCCCCGGGCGGAAGACTTTCCGCGGAATTAGAACTAGACGGGGAAGGAAACATCACGAAAGTCTATTTGGTCGGGCCCGCAATAGAAGTGTTTAAAGGAGTGCTGAAATACAACCTAGGAGAAGCTTAAGTATTTTCAAAGAATTTTTCAAGATACTTTGTCGGCGTTTCCGTTACTATGTAGTCGTGGTCTGGTGGGAAGCATTTCGAGTAGTTCGCCCACCTGAACCGCTCGTCGAGTAGGACTATTGCTCCTCGGTCGTCTTCGCTTCTAATGCAGCGGCCTGCAGCCTGAAGAGACCGGTTCATGGCTGGATAAATGTAGCCAAAATCCCATCCCCGCGCAAATTGGACGTCGTAGTAGTCTATGAGGGCTTGAGTCTCAAGATTTGGTTTTTCAAGCGGGAGTCCTACCACAAAGACGGCAGAGAGCATGCCTTCAGGGTAGTCGACTCCTTCAGAGAAGGAGCCTGCCTGAACCCCCATGATTACTCTCCCCTCGCCTCCGCCCTTGGCGACTTTAAGGTAAAGCTTCCTGCGATCCTCCTTAGTCATCTCCTTCCGTTCTACCATGAATTGCTTCCCGGTTTTCCGCTCGTCCGTGACGGAAATTATCTCGTCCATTAGGTGGTATGCAGGGTAGAAGACTGCTGCATTTCCCGGGACTTTCGAAATCATTTCGGATAATATTCTCCCATACTTTTTGTACATGAATTCACTGCGCTCGGAATACTTTGTCGTAACCCCCGATACTATGAGTGTGAGCCTGTTTTCCGCCGGGAAAGGGGAGGAGTAAGCCTTCAAAATAGTTCTTTTTCCCTCAAGGCCTAGAAGGCTTGCGTACATGCCAAGGGGGGTGAGGGTTCCGCTCATAAGGATATTAGCCCAAGTATTGTCGAATACTGGCTTGGTCCCAAATGACGGATCCAAGCACTTGTAGGAAAGGCTTAAATGCTTTTCCTTCTTGAGAATTCGCGCGTAACCAAAGTCTTCGCCCACCCAGTTTTTAAGGAAATTCGAAACCGATTTCGCATAACTTCGGTTACGGTTCGGGATTGTGAGAATCTCCTCGCCAACCTGGACGAGCTCGTCCGCGATATCCGTTGCACTCCGCCCAGTGTCTGAAAGAATTAGGTCTGTGAACTCGTGGCGCAAAACAAAACATTCCTGACCTTCTTTAAGAGTTCTGCCCAGATCCTTAAGCAGTCTACCGATCATTTTGACTTCGGCTGCGAGGTCGTGGTAGCCTAGGACGCTCGCCTCGTTCGACGCGTGCTTCACGTTATGCGGATTTAAAGTTACACTCAATATTTTTCTGATTCGCTCTGGGAGGTTGTGGGCTTCATCAACGACTATCACAGAGTCTTTGAGTTGTTTTCCAAGCTTAAGCAGGAATGCTTCCCTGATTTTGGGGGGGAATATGTGGTAGTAGTCGCATACTATTACATCGGCTAGTCTTCCCGCCTTAACGCAGACTTCGTAGGGACACAACTCATTTTTATTGCAAAGAGCCTGTATTTTTTCGGAGTGTAAGGGCGTGGCAAGAATCGTGTCGACGAGCTCTTTTACCTTACCCGCGTTATTTCTTCTGTGAACGTTGTTGTAGGGTGTGCAGGTCTCTTTTCTCTTTCGGGTCCTGCAGAATTCGTGGAACTCCCGGTTATCAATGTCGCCTACGTTTTGAGGGCACATCCACTGCTTCCCGATGAAATCAACCATCGAAAATGGGGTGTTGTGTTTTTCCTTGATCTTTCTAAGAGTTTCAACCACAATCATGTGTTGAGTGTGCTTGGGGGCGAGAAAAAAAAGGTTTAAACCCTCTTTTAGAGAGTGTTCGAGTATTGGTGCTAATACTGCAGCGGTCTTTCCGATTCCTGTCGGAGCGTGGGCTATGATGTTCCCCTTATCTTTTAGCACTGAGGCTACGTCGTTTATGAAATCTTTTTGTCCCTTGCGTATTGATTCGAAGGGGAATAGTCGGTGGCTTACCATATCCTAAGATGTTATTCAATGCTTATGACTCCGCCACATTCAAACAAAGCGTTTAAGGCCGCGACTTTCACAGCCTCAAAGTATTTTTCAGAAACCGCCTTCTTGTTAACCTGTATTGTGTATATCGCGTCCGTTACTCCCGCACTATCCAACACATCTTCGATTGTGTCCCGCATGACTTCGACCGGCCCCTCCTCCAAGGGAAACCTGCTTAAAAACGCGATTGGGCGCAGTCCCTCGTCGATTGATGCCGGAATTAGAGATATTTTCACTAATTCTTTGTCGTCGGAGCCAGACCCTGATCCTTGGAGGGTCATACCGCACTTCCTCCACTCGAGGATGTTTAAGTTTCCAACGCCGAGTTTCTTAAGCTTGTCTTTCACTTCCTCAAGGTCTTCACTGTTGACTTGAAGGGTTATTTCGCGCCCCACCATGGAAAGCTGGAGAATCCCCCTATCCGGAAGATTGTCTACGAACTTCTCCATGTTCGACCCTGAAAAGGACCCTGATAACGCGATCTTGTATCCCCTCATTTTGATGTAAGTATTTGGAGTAGAAGGTTAGCCGTTATTGTCGCGGTTTGCCCGTGATCAAGTTCCGGGCAGGCTTCGACGAGATCAGCTCCAACCACCGTGCTCGATTCAAGTATTGTATGATATAGGGATGTGAGTGTATTAAAGCTTAATCCGCCCGGCTCGGGATTGCCGACGCCAGGCGCAATTGACGGGTCCAAAACATCCAAGTCGGTTGAAACGTAAATTTTCTTATCCCTTATTTTGTTCTTAATCTCTTTAATATCGTCGGCATTTAATTGTTGGACTCCTTCTTTTTCTCCGTACGCTTCCTCGTCCTTGGACTTGCTTCGAACCCCAACCTGGATTAATTCCAAGTTAAAGTCTTCAAGAATTCTTCTTGCAACAGAGGCGTGGCAGAATTTCTGGTTCAAGTACTCGTCTCTTACGTCGGCGTGAGCGTCAAGCCAGACTACTACTTCAGGCTTAAGAGTTTTCACAGCACCCCAGGATATTGTGTGCTCGCCGCCGAGCAGAATCGGGATCGCCTTTGACTCGGCCTTCACTTCGGAGAGGAGGGTAGCCAATCGCTCGCATGTTTTACGCATGTCCCCGAGCACTGGCACGAGATTTCCCAAGTCATGAAATGATATTTCATCCCAGTTTTTCTCAATCTCGAGGAACGCCCGCCGTATCTCCAGGGGCCCGTGGCGTGCGCCAACCCGGCTTGTCTGAGTGTAGTCTGCTGGGACTCCGAGGATTGCGTGATTTGCATCCGCCAGCGGGTGCGTGGATTCAAGCCGCAAGTTCGCATCTAAATAAAGGGATTCCATAAGTAGTTTAATGTAATGGCCGACTCCTTTAAAAATTTGCGAGTAGAGTGTGCGGGAAAAGTGTATGAGCCCGCCGAAGACTCAACCCTTCTCGCAAAGACTATAATAATTAATAACAAAGAGACCTTGCTCGACGTTGGGACGGGTTCGGGGTTTGTCGCGCTTTCTGCGGCAGGAAGGACAGCGAAAGTACTGGGTGTGGACATTGACCCCGAAGCCATAGACTGTGCCCGCGGAAATGCATTGAATAACGATATTGATAATGCAGAGTTTTGCGTTTCCGACTTGTTTGAAAACGTCGAGGGTAAATTCGATGTGATCACTTTTAATCCACCTTATCTTCCAAGCGGCGGGGTGGAGGATAATGCTGTCGACGGTGGGGAAAACGGGATTGAATTGGTCGAAAGATTTCTCACGCAAGTTTCAGACTATTTGAATCCCGGGGGGCGCGTTTATCTTCTAGTTTCAAGCCTGAACAACATTGAGAAAGTGGGAAAAATGTTCGAGGAGAAGAGATTCACAACCAAAACCGCTGCGGAGGAGAAACTATTCTTCGAAACACTCTACGTCATCCAAGCTTCTTATTGACGGGGTTTTACCGCGGTTATAAGATGGGGATTATGTCCTTCCTCTAATTCATGCAAAGCCTGGTGTGAACCTGTTCTCCTGGCAGTTTCTCGTGTTAGCTGTTCAGCAGAAACTTCAAATCCCGCGTCTTCCAGGAACATGCTTATTCCAGGAACGTTTTGTCCGATTGTCTCACACTCGAACCTGCCTTCAGGAACAAGCGTGCGGTAGAGCTGGCTTGCATATTCGATAGATCTTTTCTGAAAGGGTGTTTTTTCTCCCTTCGGTGGGGTTCTGCCGGCTATGGCATACGCAAAGGCCATGTCCTCCGCCCACAAATCTTCATCGAAGTTGGGACTCCGAACATCCAGAATTATTTCTTCGAATGCTCCGTTGTCAACGATCTTGGCAGTCGAGTTTTCAGGAACCGTTTCGAGGAATTCGAGTACTCCCCCCGTAACCCACTCGAGGGTTTCGGGTATGGGATACACGTGCTCTCTTAAGTCCACTGCAACAACACGTCGATTCCCCCTAGCTTGCGCTAGCTCCCGCGCCCTCCTGCACGCCGGACCCTCCTTCTCCCAACCCTCGCCGACAAAAAGAGTGTCAATTTCAGCAAGTCTTCGAGCTTGATCAAGACGAGCCGGCTCGGCCGTGAAATCCTGCTTCTTTTTATGGGTCATTTTTCTGCGTAATTTATTCTGAAACTGCAAATTAATAGACATTATGAGCGGTTTCACTGTGAGAAAGGCGTTGCCTTCAGACGCGGAGCGGATTCACGAGCTCGTGTACGTTTACTCGAGGCGGGATGAGATGCTGCCGCTCCCTTTCAGTGAAGTGTACGAGCGGATTC
>JBDRAY010000130.1:0-3629 GCA_043823295.1 Methanobacteriota archaeon
TAATAATTTTTATCATCATCTAATTCATATTCATAATTATTATTATAAATAGTCATATCATTATCTTTTCTATGTTTTATATAAGCAAGTAAAAATCCTATTAAACATAAAGCTATAATAAATATTTTATACATATTACACCGCCTTAGTTATGTTTATAAGAAAATAGTATAATACATCTAATCCTATAAGATAATTTATTATCAGAATAGTATTTATTATCCATCCTATATTATACATTTTATTATCACTTTTACTTCTCTCGCCAAACCTTCCGAACGCAGGTTATTTAGGATAATAAAGACGGGGACTTGCTTGTATTTTGGAATGATTACGGGTCTTTTCACTCCAGTTTTCACGTAGACCAGGTGATCCCCCTTCTACCGGACGAACGTAAATCCCGCAGCCTCAAAGACCTTCACAAGCTTCCGATAGGATGTTGGGCGGATTCGCGGCAATTTACTAGCCACCCGACGGAAACGTAAGCTCCCTCCTCTCTCGGTCAAAACCAGGTCTGGAGGAATCCAGGAATCGTGTTTTTTATCGGCGAGCACGAACCCCGATTCGGCAAGAATGTCTTCGAGAGTGCCCAACTTCTTCGTCTCATTAATGAAGATGTCAACCGCCTCAAGCAAGTTACTGCGAGCCTCATCCACACCATGCCCGCAACTAGAGACGTCAAGCTCCGGACAATGGGCGACATACAATTCCCTCTCCTTAAAGACAAGGGAAGTAAAATTTATTTCCACAATAAAATAATAGGAAAAAAAGGGTATAAATACAAAGATAAGAACCTCGCCGGAATCATCAAAGGAATGCTAAAACAAGCGACCGGCGAAAAATGGCAGGTTGAAGAAGCTAAATGCCTGGCGAACGGCGACGAATACTGTGAATTCGCGTGCAGGAAGGTTTAATAACCTACGTTTCTTAGGTTCGATGGAATCCTTACATCACCCGTGATTTAATCACAACAAAATCGTCGAGGCGATGTGGCCGACTTTATGTCGGACACACACCCGAGCGTTGCTCGACTGTGTTTTGAGTCCAGAAAACGCTAATTGCATTTCCCCGGAACCTTTATTAAAGTTTGTTTAGCAGGAATTTCCACATGGGGGTGACTTTTATGGTGACTTTGTTTTCCCTGGTTTCTTCTTCCACGTCTTTTGATATTACTTGTATTCGCTTGGTATCTGGCCGTCTTCGAAGGTATAACCGTAATCCATTGTATCTCTTGTCTTCCCAGTCGAAGCTGCTTAGATACTTCACTTCGATGGGGGTGACCTGGTTTTTCTTCTTGTATATGAAGTCCACTTCACGCTCGCTTTCAGCGTAGTATCCGCATGTTCCGCCGTCTTTGAGAAGTTTCAGGTATGCCGCATTCTCTGCTTTTGCGCCGATATCTCCTTCGCCCGTAATCAGCGTTTTAAAGCCGGTGTCCATGAAGTATATCTTCTTTGAAGAATATATTCTATCCGCATGTGATGTAGAGTATTTCTCCAAGGGTTTTATGAGATACGCGGCCTCCAGGTAGCCTGCGTATTCTTTCACGGTGTCGACTGTCGTCTCCAGTGTGTTCGCCATTTTGTTGTAGCTAATTCTCGAACCTAGTGAAGCTGCTATAAGCTGTAGAAGCTCTTTAAGAAGCCATGGTTTCTTTAGACTGTATAGTCGTATCAGGTCTCGCGCGAGTATGTCTTCTAGGAGGTTTTGGAGGTAGTCTGATGAGGGCTCAAGCACGTTCTCTGGGTAGCCTCCCATACTCAAGTAGTCTTCAGCGAGTTTCTCGTACTTGTAGTCTTCTGATAGACGAGGTTTCTCGTTTATGAAGGTGAGATACTCGCTAAAGTCCAGAGTGTATAATAAAGTCACCATCTGCCGGCCAGTCAGTCTTCCGCCCTGGCTTTTTAAGAGCGACGCGGTGGAGCCCGTGCACACTAATTTCACGTTTTCGGTATCGTATACCGCCTTCAGATACGTCTCCCAGTCCCGGGTCTCCTGTATTTCGTCCAGTAGTAGGAATAGTTTCTTGTCTCTGCCGTGCCCGAAGTGTTTCCTGAATTCCTTGAGGTGCTCCAATATTGTTTTGGTTGCGAGTTGTGGGTGGTCTAGTTGAAGGTAAAGTATCCGCTCGGGAGGTGTATCCCCATCAAGCAGGTGCCTTATTATCTGCTTGAGAAGTGTGGTCTTCCCCACTCTCCTACTGCCAGATATCACTTCGATTTGCTTTCGATTTATCCTTCCCATTATCGCGTTCAAGTAGTGTTCTCGTTTAATGCCAGAATCGAATTTATTGCCTTCCCACCAGGGGTTCATCACATGATAAATCGCATCCATTTAAACCAAACTCTAAATTAATCGATAAAAGCTTCGAGTAAACTAGAAACTTTCCACAGTATAATATTAACACCAGATAATATAAAAACCACGAAGACCCCTAACAACAAAATCGCTTAGATGATTTTGAGCCCAGAAAACGCGAATTGCATTTTCCCGAAACCCTTGAAAAAAGTTCAAGCGAACAGAGAAGAATAATGTGAATTCACTTGCAAAAAAAGTTAGTTGAATCCTATCGCCTGGACGCTTCCCGCATGCACGAAGTTTTTCAGTTTTTCCTCCTTGCCTTTTTCACCGCCGATTTCACCGTAATGGAAGGATAATAGTACGGGGGAATCCTGTTTTTTCACGATTTTTTGAAGTTTCTCAAAATTGTATTCAAAATAGAATGGTATGAGATCGCACACAAATCCAAGAATCAAACTGCTTCCTGCAAGTTTCCCGAGTACTCGTTCAAACATTTTGAACTGGCTTTCAGCGTCTGTCTTAAGCCACTTCAATTCACGGCCTTCAGGCATGTATTGTTGAGTCAAAAGCTTACTACCCTTCTCATCGCCCTCAACGTAAAAAAGAGGTTCAATAACTGAGTCATTGACTTTGAATCCGGGAGCCTCCATCGTCCCCTTAGTAATCCCCCGCATAATCTCCTTGTTCGTCTTGTAAATTCGACTAAAAACCTCCCCAATACGGGGATTCATGACAGTCTTCGTCAACATGTTGAAGAAATACGGTTGAATATGCTTCTTACTGCAATAATAGGTTACCGCATTCATATTGTTAAATTCATTAATATGAAATTCATCCGACTTCGTCACAACCAAGGTCTCAGAACCTTCAGAGTAACTGAATCCAGCATCCATAAGGTACTTTGAATCTAAACCCCGGAATAAGGCCATCGATATCGAGTCGTCGAAAATACCTTCCCTTGAAAAAGTAGTGGGCGTGGGGGCTGAATTCCCGCCGACGATCTGCAGGCTGGGATTCGAAAGATTAATCCGCCTGAGAACGTAATCAACAAACACGTTCTGATAAAAAAGGTTCGACGAAAACGTGACGGCAACATGCCAACCACCAACACAAGCATTTAACCTACCTACGGTAGAATCAAGGTCGTCAAAATCCATCCTCTCCTGGATTACATCAACATCAAAATCACCACAAAAAACCGCAAACACAACACCATCATCCACCAATCCACCATTAGTCAAAACACTCGAAACCCTAACCCCTAAAAAAGGAATATTCAGACCCTCAACCAACTTCTGATGAAAATGCAAGCCAACCAACTCATCCCT